>JANLXP010000720.1:0-2308 GCA_031365165.1 Alphaproteobacteria bacterium | reverse complement strand
ATGATTTCGCGGCCGTTCATGTCTTCAATGTCGGCCAGCGACTTCTTCTCAAGCTCACCGAAGACGACGCGGCGGTAGAGCCAGAGCGCGTAGCCAGCGCTTAGGATCACGCCGGTTGTCGCCCAGATCGCGACCGTCGAGTTGGCCTTGAATGCGCCCACCAGAGACAGGAACTCGCCGACGAAACCACTGGTGCCGGGGAGGCCAACATTGGCCATGGTGAAAACCATGAAAACGGCCGCATAGATCGGCATGCGGTTCACGAGGCCGCCATAGGCCTTGATCTCGCGCGTGTGCATGCGGTCGTAGACGACGCCGACGCACAAGAAGAGGGCGGCGGACACGAAGCCGTGGCTGATCATCTGAATGACCGCACCGTCGACACCTTGGCGGTTTAGCGCGAAGAGGCCCATCGTCACGAAGCCCATGTGCGCGACGGACGAATATGCGATCAGCTTCTTGATGTCTTCCTGCATCAAGGCGACGAGCGAGGTGTAGACGATCGCGATGACGGAGAGCGCGAACATCATCGGCGCGAAGTAGACCGACGCGTCGGGGAACATCGGCAGCGAGAAGCGCAGGAAGCCGTAGCCGCCCATCTTCAGAAGGATGCCGGCGAGGATGACGGAGCCTGCCGTTGGCGCTTCGACGTGCGCGTCGGGCAGCCAGGTGTGGACCGGCCACATCGGCAGCTTCACCGCGAACGACGCGAGGAACGCCAAGAACAGATACATCTGCATGTTCTTGGGGAAGTTGTAGTCGAGCAGCGCCACGATGTCGGTCGTGCCCGAGGTCACGTACATCGCCATGATGGCGACGAGCATGAGCACCGACCCGAGGAGCGTGTAGAGGAAAAACTTGAATGAGGCGTAGACGCGCCGCTGCCCGCCCCAGACGCCGATGATCAGAAACATCGGGATCAGGCCGCCTTCGAAGAACAGGTAGAAGAGCACCAGATCGAGCGACACGAAAACGCCGATCATCAGCGTTTCGAGCACGAGGAACGCGATCATGTATTCCTTGATGCGCGTTTCGATCGAGGTCCAGCTGGCCAGGATGCAAAGCGGCATCAGGAACGCGGTCAGGATCACGAACGGCAGCGAAATGCCATCGACGCCCAAGTGGTAGCGGATCGTGCCGCCCAGCCAGGCGTAGTTTTCCTCGAGCTGGAACGATTTCAGTGACGGGTCGAATTGGCTCCACGCGTAGAGCGAGACCAGGAATGTCACCACCGTCGTGAAGAGCGCGATCTGGCGGGTCAGCATCTCGCCCTGCTGTCCGCGCGCCATGAACAAGATCATAGCAACGCCGACCAACGGCAAGAACGTCGTGAGCGAGAGGAGCACGTTCGTCATTTCATGCCTCCCGCCACAAACCATGTTGCGAGGAGTGCCACGCCTATCAGCATGGCGAAGGCGTAATGATAGACGTAACCCGTTTGCAGGCGGACGATCTGTTTCGTCCAGTCGGAGACGGCGGCGGCCACGCCGTCAGGACCGAAGCCGTCAATGATCCTTCCGTCGCCGACCTTCCAGAGGAACGTGCCTAGCCGCTTTGCGGGGCGCACGAACAGGAAGTCGTAGAGTTCGTCGAAGTACCATTTGTTGTAGAGGAAGAGGTAGAGCGGGCCTTGGCGCGCGGCCATCCGTGCGGGCAAGCCCGGGAACTCCATGTAATAGATCCAAGCGATGATGAGACCGGTGAGCATCGCCGCCGCAGGTGCGAAGAAGACCCAATACGGCACGTGGTGACGCGCTTCGAGTGCGGTGTGCTCTTGCAAATTGACGATGGCGCCGTTCCAGAAATGCGCTTGCTCGTGGCCGATGAAGAGTTCCTCGAAGAACAGGCCGGCGAGCACCGCACCCGCCGCCAAGACGATCAGCGGGATCAGCATAACCGGCGGCGACTCGTGCGCATGATCGAGCACGTGATGGCCGCCGCGGTGTTTGCCTTCGAATGTCATGAAAATGAGGCGCCAAGAATAGAACGACGTCATCGCGGCGGCGAAAACGCCGATCGCGAAGGCGTAGCTACCGACACCTGTGTGCGCGGCGAAGGCACTTTCGATGATTGCGTCCTTCGACCAGAAGCCCGCGAAGAACGGGAAGCCGGTGATCGCGAGCGTGCCGATGACCATGAGCGCGTAAGTGTAGGGGATCTTCTTGCGGATGCCGCCCATGTTGCGCATGTCCTGCTCGCCATCGAGCGCATGGATCACGGAGCCGGCGCCTAAGAACAGCAGCGCCTTGAAGAACGCGTGCGTGAAGAGGTGGAACATTGCGGCTTGATAGGCGCCGACACCTGCCGC
>JANLXP010000683.1:0-1157 GCA_031365165.1 Alphaproteobacteria bacterium | reverse complement strand
GGCGCGGTCGCCAATGATGTCGTGCGAGCCTTCGGTCGGCACGTCTATGCAGGGCACGCAGTCGACATTGATGCCGAGGTCGCGCAGTTCCTCAGCCATCACGCGGGCGTTGTCGTAGGCAAGGTCGCGGGCGGCCGTGGGGTTATGGCGGCTGATGGCGCCGAACGTGGCTGCCGGCGGGCGCTTCTTCCAGTGTTCGCCACGCAGGCGCTGAACGCGGCCGCCTTCTTGGTCGATCAGGATGGGTGTGTTGGCGCGGCCGACACTGTCGCGCAGCGACGCGGTCAGCTTGCGCAGTTGTTCGGGCGAACCGCAGTTGCGCTGAAACAGGATGAAGCCCCACGGGTTTGCGTCGCGAAAAAAAGCGCGCTCGTCCGCGGTCAACTCCTGACCTTCACAGCCAAATATTGCTGCCCGCACGGACACTGACCAAACTCCCCATCGGACGCGGGGAATCCCCTCCCCGCGCGCGCCCCCGCGCTTAGATCACTTGGCGGCGATGATGCAAGCCTGGCCAGCGGTCGTCAGCTGTTGGCAGGCGGTCTGGGCCTCGGCTTTGTCCGAAAAACCGCCAACGCGCAGGCGATACCAGGTGCCTTTGCCAGGGATCTCCGCCTTGTTGAACTTGGGCGAATGATCGGCGAGCAGGTCTTGGTTTGCGGACTTGATTTTCGACCAGGCAGACGCTGCAAGCTCGGCGTTCGGGAACGAACCCAGCTGAATCATGACGCCAGACGGTGCCGCCGGTGTCGCAACCGGAACTTCGGTCGTTTCGGCGGGCGGCGGCGCGATTTCAACCGGTGCCGGCTTCGCTGCAACTGGTTTTGCCGGCGTGACAACTTCTTTCACCGGGGCCGGCTTTGTGGTCGCGAGCGCGGTCCGTACCGGCTTCGCGGCCTCACGCGGCGGCAAGGACGCGGTGATGTCTTCGCTGGTCTGCGGTGCGCCGCTGATCGAACCTACGGTCGTATCCATGCCCGGATCGACAGGCGCGTCGAAGTCGGACGCCTTGGTTCCGAACTTGCCGCCAGTTGCTTCGAAGCCGGCACCGGTTGAAATCGCACCACCGCCCGCCGAAACGACCGAAGTTCCGGTTGCGGCACCGGCTGCACCGTCTGGCGTTATGATTCAGCTGGGTTCGTTTCCGAACGCCGAGC
>JANLXP010000661.1:0-5360 GCA_031365165.1 Alphaproteobacteria bacterium | reverse complement strand
GGAAGCCGCCGCCCCAGACCCAGTGCGCGATCGGCGAGTAGACGAGCAAGAGCCACAGCGTCATGAAGATCATCATGGACGAAAACTTCATGCGGTCGGCGAACGCGCCCGTGATGAGTGCCGGGGTGATGATCGCGAACGTCATATGGAACGTCATGAACACCGACTCGGGAATCGAAGGCGGGAGACTGTGCGCGACGTCCATGCCCATGCCCGCCAACATCACGCGGGAGAAGCCGCCGATATAGGCTTGGTTGTCGCCGCCGTTTGTGAACGCGAGCGAATAACCGATGATGGCCCATAAGACGGTCACGAGCGCCGTGATCGCAAAGCTTTGTGCCGCGGTCGCCAGGATGTTCTTCTTGCGGACCATGCCGCCGTAGAAGAGTGCGAGGCCTGGGATCGTCATCATGAGGACGAGCGCGGTCGACGTCAGCATCCAGGCCGTGTCGCCGGTGTCGAGCTTGAGCGGGACCGCGTGGGCGGGTAGGGCGACGGCCGGCGCGGCCGGTGCTGCAGCCGCATCTGCCGCGACCGGTGCCGGCGTTTCAGCGGCCGGTGGGGTCGCAGGAGCTTCGGTTGCTGGCGCATCCGTTGCCGGTGCTTCCGTCGTGGCAGGTGCTGCCGGTGGCGTTTCGGGTTGTGCGTAGGCCGGCATCAGCGTGCCGAGCGCCAGGCCGCTTGCGGTTAGAAGCGCGGCGAGAAGCCTGCGCGACGAAAAATTCAGAGTGCGAGACATCGGTTTTCCCATTTTTGTCGTCGTGAGTTGGTCGAGGTTGTCGCCGGTCATCACAGCGCCTCGTTGTCGGTTTCGCCGGTGCGGATGCGCACGACGTGTTCGAGGTCCATGACGAAGATTTTGCCGTCGCCGACTTGGCCGGATTTGGCGGTCTTCGTGATCGTCTGCACGACGCTGTCGGCGAGATCGCTTGCGACGGCGACTTCGATCTTGATCTTGGGCACGAAGCTGACCGCGTATTCGGCGCCGCGGTAGATTTCGCGGTGGCCCTTTTGGCGGCCGAAGCCTTTGACCTCGGTGACGGTCAGGCCTTGCACGCCGAGCTTCGTCAGCTCTTCGCGGACCTCGTCGAGTTTGAACGGCTTGATGATCGCCGTGATGAATTTCATGGAGTCCTCGCTTCGTTGGGCAATGTTGCAGTGCGATGATCGGGGGTGCCGCATACGAATGCGTGCCTGAAGTGACGGCAGTTTTTTCCGCCGATTGCCGTTAATTTGGGCAAAGGTGCTGCGGCCCTTGGCGGGCTTGGACCCCCTTGGTTTCAGGCCTATCTCGTTGATCGACATGGCGAACATGCAAGACAAGTTCGAAGTTATCGTGGCTGGCGGGGGCATGGTTGGGCTCACGCTCGGCTTGGCGCTGGCCCAGGCGGGCATCGAGACTGCGGTCGTCGATGGGCTGGATCCAGCGGCTGTCGTCGATGCGAAATTCGACGGCCGGGTGAGTTCGTTTTCGCCGGCGTCGCGGCGGTTGCTCGAGGCGCTTGGTCTTTGGGCACAGCTGAAAACACAGGCACAGCCGATCGGCGACATCATTGTGGGCGACGGTTCCGTGCGCGAGGGGGCGTCGGCGGCGCTGCTGCACTTCGATCACCGCGAGATGGGCGAGGCGCCGCTCGCGCATATGATCGAGAACCGGCATTTCCGGATGGCTCTACAGCGCGGGGTCGAGGGTGCTTCGGCGCTTACGCTGATTGCGCCGGAGCGGGTGCTGGCGGTGACTGTTGAGCGGAACTTTGTCGACGTTCAGCTTGGTTCCGGACGGCGGCTGAAGGCGTCGCTGATCGTGGCCGCGGATGGCCGCGACTCGCCGCTGCGCGAGGCGATGGGGATCAAGACTGTCGGGTGGTCCTACAAACAGACGGGAATCGTCGCCACGATCGGGCATGAGAAGCCGCACGATGGGACGGCGTACGAACTCTTCTTCGGGTCGGGGCCGTTCGCGATTTTGCCGATGACCGGATACCGCTCGTCGATTGTTTGGACTGAGCGGGCGGATCAGGCGCCGGCGTTTTTGAAGCTCGACGATGCTGCGTTCGTTGCCGAAGTGGCGCAGCGGTTCGGCGATCAGTGGGGCCGCTTGTCGCTCGAAGGGCCGCGGTGGTCCTATCCGCTCTCGATGCATCTTGCGATGTCCTATGTCGCACCTCGCTTTGCGCTTGCGGGCGATGCCGCGCATGGCGTGCATCCGATCGCGGGGCAGGGACTCAATCTGGGCCTGCGCGATGCGGCGGCGCTGGCCGAGGTGATCGTCGAGGCGCGTTCGCTTGGGCTCGATATCGGGTCAGAAGGCGCGCTCGCGCGGTATCAGACGTGGCGGCGATTCGACAATGCGTTGTTCACTGCCTCGTTCGATGCGCTCAACCGTTTGTTCTCGAACGACATCGCGCCGCTGGCCGCGATGCGGCGCGTCGGGCTCGATGTGGTCGACTCGATCGCGCCGTTGAAGCGCTTCTTTATGCAGCAGGCCAGCGAGGGCACGGGCGCGTTGCCGAAGCTGATGCGTGGGCCTAGCGCTGCGGGCCTCTGATCTTGTGGCCCAGATTGCGGTCCAGGTCTTGGTAGAAGTCCCTTGCTTGCGTGATGACGTGGCGCCAGCGGGCGGCTTCGGCTTCGTCGCGGGTGGCGTAGGTTTGGCCGCTCCAGATTGCGGTGCCGTTTCTTTGCGGTTCGACGGGTGGCGTCGCTTCGTTGAGTTGGTCGACCGACTGGCGGAAGTGGGCGTTCGGGTTCATGCGGTCGACGTAGGCTTGCAGGTCGGCGTCGCGGCGGCGTTGGTCGTGCGCGCGGACTGCGCGGACGACGCGGTCGCCCCAGATGCGCCAAGCGACCATGGCGATCAGGGCAGCGACGAAGATCCAAAGTTCAGGCGGGAAGATCACGCGACAGTCCTGCGGTCTTCAGGCGTTGCTCGTATTCGAACCAGCGCTTTGTCTTGTCGCGGCCGAGTTGGTGCAGGTAGGCCCAGGTGAAGAGGCCGGTGTCATGGCCGTCGTCGAAGACGAGGCGGACGGCATAGTGGCCGATGGGTTCGATGCGCTCGATCGCGACGTTGCGTTTGCCCGCGACAGTGACCTTCGTGGCGGCGCCGTGGCCTTGCACTTCGGCGGAGGGGCTTTCGACGCGTAGGTATTCTGCGGGAAGCGCGAATTTCGTGCCGTCTTCGAAGGTCACGGTCAGCGTGCGGTCGGCCTTTTTATAGTGCAGGTCGGTGACCCACGGGGCGTCGCTCATCTAAGCTCTTCGTCGCTCAGTTCGCGCGCTTCGTCGGCCAGCATGATCGGGATGCCGTTCTTGATCGGGTAGGCGAGGCGGGCGGCCTTCGAGATCAGCTCTTGTTTCGCCGCATCGTAGGTGAGCGCTGCCTTCGTCACCGGGCAAACCAGGATTTCGAGCAGCTTCGGGTCGACGCGGGCTTCGGTCTCGCTCATTGCAGCGTGCCTCCGTGACCGGTCGCGGCCATCTCGATCAATGTGGTCAGGAGTTGTGCGCGATCGGCGAGCGTTCCAGCCTCGAGTAGGGCCTGCTTTTCGGCGGGTGCAAACGGGCAGATCATCGAGAGCGAATTGATCAAGGTTTCGGCCGGCGCGCGTTCGATCAGCGAGAGGTCGGCTTCGATGCGCTTTTGCTCCATGTAGCTTTTCAAGCAAACGCCGAGGCGCTTTCGGTCGATGAAGTTGTCGTCGTCGGCGTCTTTCAGGTCGTCGGCGTAAGGGGCGAAATCCGGTTCGACTTCGCGGTAGGGCGACGTCGTCTTCACTTCCTGCGCGATGCGAAAGCGGATGACGCCCGAGAGCGTGATGAAAAAGCGGCCGTCGCCAGTGTCGCTCCAGGAGGTCAGCCGTCCGAGGCAGCCGACCGCGTAGAGCTTCGGGCGCCGTTCGTCTTCGACAGTCGGCTGCACCATGCCGATGACGCGCGTTTGGCGGAGCGCCGTGTCGACCATCGCCAAGTAGCGCGGTTCGAAAATGTTGAGCGGCAGCCGCCCGCGCGGCAGGAGCAGTGCGCCCGCGAGCGGGAAGACCGGGATCGTCTTCGGCAGATCGGCCAAGCTTGGGATCGGTACGCTCGGCATCTACTCGACCTTCAAGAAAACAGCAGCGCGGAGAGCTTGCGGCGCCCCGCTTGGACGGCGGGGTCGGCTGCACCCAACGCCTCGAACAGCGTCAGCAGTTGCTTGCGCGCGGCGGACTCGTTCCAGGTGCGATCAAGACGGATGCTTTCGAGCAGTTCGGCGATTGCGGGTTCGGACTGTCCGCGGGCGGCGAGCGCTGCGGCGAGATCGAGACGGGCTTGATGGTCCTTCGGGTCTTGTTGGACCTTCGCTTGGAGGGGCGCGATGTCGCCCGCCGCTTCGGCTTGGCCCACGAGTTTCAATTGCGCTTGAACGGAGGCGATCGCTTCGTGGTTTGCGTGCTCCGGCGGGACCATGGCCAGCGCTCGCTTCGCGCGCTCAAGATCGCCGGTCGCGAGGTAGCATTTCGCGAGGCCGCCCAAGGCCACCGGATTCTGCGGCTCTTCCTGCAGGATCTGCGCGTAGGCTTGGGCCGCGGTGCCGAGGTCGTTTGCCGTCACAGCTTCGGCTGCGATGGCGAGCAGTTCGTCGATCGGCGATGGGCCGGCGTCACCGCCCAAACGCTTGATGAAGTCGCGAACTTCCGATTCCTTCAAGGCGCCCAAGAAGCCGTCGACCGGCTGGCCGTTGCGGAACGCGTAGACGGCCGGGATCGATTGGATGCGCATTTGAGCTGCGATGCGCTTGTTCTCGTCGATGTTGATTTTGACGAGTTTGACCGCGCCTTTCGCTTCTTTGACGACCTTTTCGAGGACCGGCGTGAGCTGCTTGCAGGGGCCGCACCAGGGGGCCCAGAAGTCGACGAGGACCGGCACGTCGCGCGAGGCTTCGATCACGTCGGCGACGAACGTGCGTTCCGAGCTGTCCGTAATCAGGCCGTCGGGTGCCGCCGCCGCGGTTTCGGGTTTTTGTCCGAGAATTTGCATGTCAGTCCGTCAGCCCCTTAGCCAGTAAGTCATTGTCAGGTCTCGCTTATAGCCTCAGCCACGCGGCGCGGAAAGCGCAAGGTCAGCGGTTTATGCCCGCAACCCGCGGCGAATTTCATCAGGTCTGCGCTCGAAATAGCCGTTGTGGCGGTGTTTTCAAGCGGGTGGAAGTTCAGCGGGTTCGCCATCAGCATGGTTTCGTCGAACACGGCCGTGACGGTCAGCGTCCGGTTGTTGAAGAGCGCGAACGGCGTCACCGATCCGCGCTCGACGCCGAGGTGCTCGCGCAGCAGATCCGCAGACGCGAATGAGAGGCGACCGCGCGCGCCGACCATCGGGCC
>JANLXP010000610.1:0-4154 GCA_031365165.1 Alphaproteobacteria bacterium | reverse complement strand
CACGATCAGCTTCTCGACGCCGGCGCCACCCGTCGCGATCATGTACTCGAGCGCAAGCATGGCGCCCCACGAGTGGCCGTAGAGAATGATCTTGTCGAGTTTCAACGCCTTGCGGACCGCGTCGACCTCCGGGACCGCGCGCGCGATCGTGTAGAGGGAATCGTCGGCCGGCGCTTCCGCCTTCCCGCAACCCAGTTGATCGTAAAAGATGACCGGCCGCTCGTCGGCCAGTGCTTTCAGCGGCAGAAGGTAATTGTGCCCGGAGCCGGGCCCGCCATGGAGCGTTAGAACCGGCGTCTTCTTCGTGTTGCCGCCGCCCGCGCGCAGCCACCAGACCTTGCCGCCCGGCACGTCGATCATGCCGCTCTCGTCCACGACCGCATTGGCGACCGGCGTCGACGGCGAACAGGCGGCGACCGAAACGGCCGCCGCGCCAAGAAGTAAGGAGCGTCTGTCGGGCTTAAACGTCAGAGCTGCGCTCGCCCGCATTCTTCGCGCGCGACAAGGCCGCGTCGGTCAGCTGCACGGGGTCGGTGACCCCAGTCTCCGCAAGCGAGATGATAGCGGACGCCATGTCGGAACGAAGCGTGTCGGAAAGCTCGCGCCGCACGCCCGCAGAACCGGCCACGATCTCGACCGCGGTGTTGTAGGCGACAACGCTCGCTCGCACGACCTCAGGCCCCAGCAAAGTCTGCCGCACACCCATGTATTTCACACCCGCGGTTGGTCTTTTATCTCCTCTCACAATAGCAAAAACGGACGCCAAGAAAAAGCCCCGCCCGCTCTTGTCTGAGGCGCCCTAAGCCGCGGTCTTCTCCACGCAGGCGGCGACCGCGTCGATGACCTGGTCGATATTGTAGGGCTTCTTGAAGTACTGCGAGTCCGCGAACTCGACGGGGATGGCCGCGTCCGTGTAGCCGGTGGTGAAGACGCACGGCACGCCCAACGCTTTCACCTCGCGCGCCACCGAAAAGACCGCGGTGCCCCGGATGTTGACGTCCAGGATCGCAGCCGAGAGTTTTGCGCTCTTCAAGATCTCAAGCGCGCCGTCCAACGTGCTGGCGTAGAGGCATTCGAACCCGCGGTCGATCAAAGCCTCCTCGATGGGCAGCTTCAAAAGCGCCTCGTCCTCAACCAGCAAAATCTTGGGAATGCCCGCAGCCATAGCCACCTCGAACGCAGTGTTGCCCTTAAAGGACGATAACGAACGAACCCGGCCAAAGTTCCCAGGGCCAAGCGTACGCAGGGGCAGGGTGACCTTTTTGCCTGGGACCGCCGGCTTCCAGCCGGCTCTGTCTGCCTCTCAACCGCTCAAAAAGCCGACAGGATGCCGGCGGTCCCAGGCCCGGTGCATTCTGCGAAAAATACCGGTGACACGATGAAACCATCCCTGGGACCGCGGGCGTCCCGCCCGCTCTTTGACGACCAGATACCTCACCATCGCATGTCAGTGCGGCGTGACGGCTTGCCAGCCCTAGCCTCTTGGCGAAGGTGGGATGAGGGCCCACCGCGGCTGTGTCCCCACTCGGTTCCATTTGTGCGGAACCGGACAAACCACCGGTCGTAGGAAACCAAGCCCTGCCACCAATGGTAGTGCTTTAACTGCACGCTAAGCGCGTCGCCCATCATCTACGCACGCGCAGTTTTTTCGCTTTCCGCCCCCTGAAAATTTGGTAATTTCCGGTTCCCACTAGAGGTGAAAACTCTGGATACAAAGCGGAACCGACCGACGGCTCGTGAGTAAATTATTGGACGAACGGCGTCTGACTGCTTCTGGCCCACCATCGCATCCCGACTTTCTGTCGGGCGGCGGCGAGATGGGCAAGCTCATCCGTGCGTTCGGCTGGGAGTCGACGCCCGTCGGCCCGCCGTCGCATTGGCCACAAGCACTGCGCACCGCTGTCCGCTTGATGCTGGGCACGAACCATCCCGTCTTCATTTTCTGGGGCGCCGAGCTCACCTGCTTTTATAACGACGCGTACGCGCGCTCGATCGGCCCCGAAAAACATCCCTCGATGCTGGGCGCACCCGGCCGCACCATGTGGACCGAGATTTGGGACATCATTGGCCCGCAGATCGAACAGGTCATGGCGGGCAGGGGGGCCACCTGGCACGAAGACGCGCTGGTCCCCATCATCCGCAACGGAAAGCTCGATCAGGTCTATTGGACCTACGGCTACAGTCCCATCGATCACGCCGACGGCGTCGGCGGCGTTCTGGTGCTCTGCCAGGAAACGACGGAGCGCGTGCTGGAACACCAGCGCAAGGCGGAGGAGGCCGACCGTCTGCGCGATCTCTTCCAACGCGCGCCCAGCTTCGCCGCCATCCTCGCCGGCCCCGAACACCGGTTCGAATTCGCGAACGAAGCATTCCAACGCATCATCGGCCCGCGCGAGCTCATCGGCAAAACCGTGATCGAATCCGTGCCCGAAGTGGTGGAGCAGGGCTTCGTCGAACTGCTGGACCGCGTCTTTGAGAGCGGCGAACCGCATATCGGCCGCGGAACGTCTGTCTTTCTCGCCCGCGTGCCGAACGCGCCGCCGCAAGAAAGGCTTGTCGATTTCATCTTTCAAGCGGTCCGCGATCAGAACGGCATTATCACGGGCGTCTTCGTCGAGGGCTACGACGTGACGGAGCGCGTGAGCGCCGAAAACCGTCTGCGCGACGCGCTGGCCGAACTTCAGGCGATCTATGATCGCTCGCCGGTCGGCATGGTGCAACTCGACACGTCATTGCGCTATGTCCGCATTAACGAGGCGCTGGCGGCCATGAACGGCATCCCCGCGGCCGACCACATCGGCAAGACAGTCGCCGAAGTCGTCCCCGACATTGCGCCAAAGGCGGAGCCCGCGTTTCGCATGATCCTCGAAAGCGGCGAACCGGTCGTGGACGTGGAAATTGAGGGCGAGACGGCGGCCGACCCCGGCGTCATCCACACCTGGATGGAATCGATGTACCCGATGCGCAATGCCTCGGGCGCCATCACGGGTCTGAACATCGTGGCGCAAGACATCACCGCGCGCAAGGCGGCGGAGCGAGAGCTGCTCCAAAGCCAGAGCCACCTGCACCTCGTGGTCAACGAATTGAATCACCGCGTGAAGAACACGCTGGCGCTGGTTCAGGCGCTCGCCCACCAAACCTTGCGCGGCGAAGATGTGCCGGACCGCGTGAAAGAGACGTTCAACAAGCGTCTGGCCGCACTCGGCGCCGCGCACAGTCTCCTCATCCAACAGAACTGGACCGGCGCGGGCCTGCTCGACATCGCTCAGCAAACATTGCTGGCACACTGCGGCGATGCCAGTCGCTTCACTATCGTGGGGCGCCAAGTGCAGGTCGGCGCAAAGCCCGCGGTCACCGTGGCGCTTGCGCTGCACGAACTCTGCACGAACGCGACGAAGTACGGCGCTCTGTCGAACGACGCGGGCGTCATCAGCCTCTCATGGGAAATCGACGACACGCCGGAATCCGGCATCAAGATGCGCTGGGTGGAAACGGGAGGCCCGGCGGTCGTGGCCCCGTCGCGCAAAGGCTTCGGCTCGCGCCTTCTGGAAACCGCACTCGCCAGCGAACTGCGCGGCACGGTGCGCATCGACTACCGGCCTGAAGGCGTGGTCTGCGAAATCGAAGGCCGCGTCGCCTATATACCGGTCTAACCCCAGAGCCGCTTGAACTCGGCCTCCGGCACGCCGTAAGCGCCGCTCGTCATCTTCTCAAGACCCTTGCGGTCCAAGATGGTGACGACGCCGCGCCGCGCGCGCAGCAGCGCCTTCTTCTCCAGCACGTCGAGCGTGACTGTCACGCCAGCCCGCCGCACGCCGAGCATGATCGACATCAACTCGTGCGTCAGCGATATGTCGTTGCCCTCGACACGGTCGTGCGCCATGAGAAGCCAACGCGCCAAACGTTCCTCAACCTTGTTGCGCCCGTTGGCGAGTGCGGTCTGCGACGTCTGCACGACGAACGCATGGCCATAGCGCAGCAACGACGTACGCAAGGTCTCGCTCTCGTCCATCGCCGCGCGCAAATCCGCAGACGACATCTTGAGGCCCCGGCCTGCAAGTTGGATGTAGGTCGCGTTCGGCGTGCGATCCGTACCCATCACGACGGCAAGGCCCGTCATGCCTTCGCGCCCGATCAGACCGACCTCGATGCTG
>JANLXP010000540.1:0-10507 GCA_031365165.1 Alphaproteobacteria bacterium | reverse complement strand
CGGCATTTAAGGTCGTCCTACGGACTAACGCCGGAGCAGTACCGCGTGAAGTGGGGCCTCCCGCATGATTATCCGATGGTGGCGCCGAACTATGCGGCGCGCCGGTCGACCTTGGCCAAGCAGATTGGCCTTGGCCGCAAGCGCGGCAAGCGGCGCTAGGCAGCCCGCGTTTTTTTCGCCTTCGTGTCGTCGCCCGTGCTTGTGAGCGACTTGCGCTCATCGTCGTTCAATGACGGAGCGTTGGTCAGCACCAGCCGATCGACGATGTCGCGCCGGGCCTTGGCGTCTTCGTTGAGGCGCAGCACGTGGATATCGGTCGCGCCAGACAGCAGGGCGTCGGCAGCGATTTCGTTAAACGCGAGCCGGTCGGCCATGTTGGCGCTCTCGCCGATGTAGAGCGCTTGCCACTCGCCGGCACGCTGGCGGGCGTAGATAAAGACGCCCGGACCCTTCGGTGCGGCCTCTCCCAAACCCAAGATATCGAACATCAGGAGCTGCGGACCCTCAGGCCCGAGCATGCTTAACGCCCAGAAATGGTGGGTATCTGCACGCACAAGTTGACGTTCAATTTTGTTTCCCCTGAGGGACGCTCGAAACCTGTGGAGAAAGGGCAAGGCCATAGGACAACCGCCATTTTCCGGCCCGCCAACGCCGGGCCTGATGCAGAACCGCTTGATCCGCAACGCGAATCAGCAGGCTGATGGTAGCGGTTCACTGCTCTTTCGCCAGGCGATTTGATCACTGCCACTGCATCTAGTGGGTGTGACGAATCAGGCCCATATCATCATGAATATTTCAAGCAGGTAGAAATTGAAAAACGAAATCACTTCTGCGATGTTTATCCGCAACAAATGGGGGGTCTCCCCAACCCGGGGGCGGGGTGGGAGACCAGTGTTGGGGAATTCCGTACATGCGTCATGTGATTGGGGTCGCCAGCTTAATCATTCTTTCGCTGGGTCTAGGCGTCACCGCCGCTCACTATAGCGTCGATCTTACACCGCCAGGACTCGAGCTCCTTCGGCCGAAAGCGCCTGAAGTCGCAGCCAGCATCGAACAGCAAGAAAAAGCCCGCACGATTCAAGCCGCAGCCAGTGGTTGCAAGTACTGCTCCGACATGGCGGAGCTCGCGAAAACATTTACGCGCCGTGCCGAAACTGCGCGCGCCCATGCGAAGGCACTGCAAACCGCGCTCGGCCAAGTCTCGGATGAGAAGGCGACGTTCGCGCGCCGCGAAGATGAATTGCAGGCAGCCAAGGTGGCGGCTTCTCGTGCGGAAGCCGCCTCGTTCATTTTGACGGACTGGGCTGCACGCTGCACGCCGGACGACTACTGCAAGCTGCCCACGACGCGCGTGGCCTCGACCTGTGCCACACAGGACGACTCGCGTCCGGCGGCTGCACTGCTGATCGCGATGTCGGTTCGTACGGTTGCGCAGCAATGCGCGAGCTCGACGTGCCCGTCGGTCGACTGCAAGTCCTCGGCATCGCTTCGGGCCGACATGGACCGCATCGACAGCGAGCTTGACGAGATCGGCGGCAACATGAGCACGGCGCCGGCGCAGTTGCCGGTCGGTGCCTCTACGTTGAATGCTGAAGTCACGCGTATCGCGGACGAGACGCACTACGTCGCCAACATGCTTCCGCTTTTGCTGGATGTCGGCAAGACGCGCGCGTCTGGCGATCTGCCCAAGCTTGCGCCCGACCTCGCCAATCAGCGCGCGGTTTCGGCGGCCGAGCTTGCCGTCGTGATGGAACAGGCGGCCGGTGTCAGCGAAATCAAGAACGATCCGCGGCTTGAAGCGGCGTGGCGATTGAAGTCGATGGCGGCGCATTTGGCGGCGTTGGGCAAGAATACGGTTGCCGACACCGTGAACTGGACGCAGGCGGCTGACGCGCTGGGCGCGAGCTTGCTTGACCTCGCCCGGCTTGAGGCGTTGGTCGACCGGCATGCTGAGAAGCTCGCCGCAGGCTGCGATGGAACGGTCTCGTCGGTTGCGCAGCAACTGCGTGAAGCACGCGCGATGCTGGATCATTGCCGTATGCGCGCGGCGTGCATCGGCAAAGGCGACGACGCGTCGGCGACGAAGGCATCGACCGGCGATATCGACGAAGTTTTCTCCCGCGCAACGGCGACGGCGCAAGGTTTGGTCGCGAACGAGATCGGTGAGCCAGTGATTTCGGCGGCCGACTCGCCGGAGCCAAGCATGCTTGAAGTGCTGCGCAATCAAGGCGTGTGCCGTAAAGCGGCTGAGTTGATTCAGGCATCGACCGCGGCGCCGATCGTGACGCAGGCTGTTGCAGCGGCGGTGCCTGGCGCGCTCGCGCCGTCGACCGGTTCGATCTCGCCGCAAGACCTCGTGACGGGCGCCGTACAGTCGGCGTTGAATACGCCTTCCACGACCGACACTGCGACTGCGCAGGTTGTTCCGGCTTCCGCCAAGCCGATGCAACCGAGCGATACCGAGCTCACGCAAGCGGCGGCGCCTGCAAGCCGCCAAGCGGCGGTGCCGCAGTTCACGGGCTCGGCCTTCGGGTTCGGTGACGGCGAAGGCGGACCAGTGCTGCAAGAGCCGCCATCCGAACCGCAGCCCAAGCAGAAATAGCCTTTCGTTTCATCACGTCGTTGTGTAGCGCGCCGTAAGATCGGCGCTGACGCGGTCGATGACCTCGTTCCAGTCGCCGTGCGTCGTCTGTCGGAACAGCCGCGCCGTCGGGTACCACGGACTGTCGTCGCGACCCTTGAGCCAGCGCCAATCTGCGCTCGTCGCAATCAGGATCCAGACCGGCTTACCCATCGCGCCTGCAAGGTGTGCCACCGACGTATCGACGCAGATCACGAGGTCGAGTTCGGCGATCAGGGCCGCGGTGTCGGCAAAGTCTGCGACTTCCGGCATGAAGTTCGTGAGGGTCTTGAATGCCGCGAACGCCGCCTTGTCGGTTTCGCGCACGTCGCGCTGAAGGCTGACCAAGGTGGCGCCTTTGACATCAGCGATGCGCGTGAACTCACCAAAGGGGATCGAACGCGCGCGATCGTTTCGGTGCTCCGGATTACCCGACCAGCAGAGGCCGATGCGGGGATGGGGCAGGGATGCCAGCCGCGTTCGCCATTGTGCGCGCCGGTCGTCGGGTGCGTGCAGGTAGGGGGCAGTTGCCGGAATGCCGTCGAGCGTCAGCTTTAGTTTGTGAGCAACCGACATCAGCGGTGCGTGCAAGTCGTATTGGGGTGGCGGCGATCCCGTCTGCACGATGGTGGCGCTGCCCGGAAGCGTGCGCATCAGTGCGTCTAACGCGCGAGGCAATTCCAAGATCACGCGTGCGCCGCCTGCGGTGAGGGTGGGCACGAAGCGTGCGAACTGGAGGATGTCGCCGAGGCCTTGCTCGGGATGGAGCAGGAGCGTTTTGCCAGCAATGTCTTCACCCTGCCATTCCGGCTTGTCGAAGCGGCGGCTGGTGAGGTGGATCGGCCCGTCTTTGCGCCGCCACTCGTATTCCGCGAAGCCTTCGCTGAGATTACCGTCGGCGAGCAACGCGAAAGCGAGGTTCGCATGAGCCGTTGCATTGTTGGGATCGAGGTCCAGTGCGCGGCGGTAGTCTGCGAGCGCATCTGCCGTGCGACCTTGCGCGTCGAGCACCGTGCCGCGGCTCGTGAGTGCGCGCACTGAGGATGGGTCTAGCGACAGTGCTTTATCGAATGATGCTATCGCTTCGTCGAGGTTCAGGAGGCTTGCGAGCGCCGCGCCATGGCCGGTCCAATTGTCGGCGTTGGTTGGCTCGGCTGTGACCAAGTGCTCGAACAGCGGCAGTGCTTCGTTTGGTCGTTGGAGCGTTAGCAGGCTGGCGGCACGGTTGTGCAGGACGCTCGTGTTCGTGGGGTTCAGCGCCAATGCGCGCTCGTAACTGTTCAAGGCATCGTCATAGCGTTGCAGGGCTTCGAGCGCGATGCCGCGGTTATTCAGCGCTTCCCAGTGGGCGGGAACAGCCGCGATGATGCGATCATAGTCTGCGACTGCATCGCCGGCGCGCTCGGCGGCGAAGCGGAGTTTCGCGCGCATCATTAGCGTTGCAATGTTGTCCGTTGCCACCGTGTCGAGGTCGGCGAGTGCGTCGCCGCTGCGTTTGAGTTCGGCGAATGCTTGGCCGCGCAGGCGGCGGGCCTCTGCGTGATCGGGGCGTTGGCTGAGGACAGCGGTCGCGGCGGCGGCGACATCCGGCCAGCGTTCCAGCCTGGTCAGAACCTTCGCGTGGTTGAGCTGCGCGGTCAGATTGCCCGGGTTCAACGCCAGGGCTCTCACCAAGAGTTCGTCGGCGCGTTGGTTTTCGTTGCGCTGGGCAAAGGCGAGCCCCATCAACGCCAGCGCATCGGCGTCGTTGGGCGATTGTTGAAGCATGCTCGCGAGCACGCGCTCGGCGTCGTCGGAGCGGCCCCCCTGCAGTAGACGCATAGCTTGTTGCAACGCTTCGGCGCGGGAGGTCATTCCGTGGCGGTGGCCGGGTCGGTCCAGATATAGGCGACGCTGAACAGCGCGCCGAGAACGCCGTCGATCAGGCCGAGCGCCAGCATCGTCACCGGAACCTGACCGTTCGCGTAGAGGACAAGCACCACCAGCGTGAACGGGAATTTCTCAAGCATCGCGGCAAGCATCAGCAGGCGGTAGCGCGCGGGGTCGGTCGCGATGAACAAGAATGCGACCTGCCAGGCGAGCGTGACGAGGAAGAACCCGTGCACGATCTCCGGTCGATCGGCGTCGATCGTGGCGCCTTCAATGCCGAACAAGTAACCGCCGTAGGCGAGCGATAGGATGAAGAGGCCCCAAATTCCTGCAATTTGGAAGACCCGCTTCGCGAAGCCTATCGCCACGCTTAGCGCCAGCCTCGCAGCAGCATCGCCTCCCCGGGCATAGGGGGCAGCGTGGTCGCGTCGATGCGGATGTCCTTGGCGAAAAGACCGTCGGGACGCGTGACCGCGCGGAACGTCACGGTCTGGCCGCAGCCGAGGTTTGCCTGATCGCACGGATTCACATCGTCGATCTCGAAGATCGCATTGCTGTGTTCGTCCGCGATCTCGACGAGGCCGTAACGCTTTTGCGCTGAATATACTTTGATCACGCCGACTCGCCGCACGACGTGCGGTTTGAATACGGGAAGCACAGTCGGCGCTATGCAGTCAGGATCGTTCGCCGGTTCGTCTTGCGGTGCGAGGTCCCAGTTGATTGCGGGTTGAGCCATGGCACTTCCTCTAACGGTTTCACTATGGTCCCCCCGTTAGAACGCACGTGGGCGGTTCTGCATTACATCGATCCGGTTACCGTCCGGGTCGTAGAACGTGAACCACTTTACTCCACCTGCGTCCTGCAGGGGAGTCACGGAAACTCCTAATCCTTCAAGCTTGCTGTGAAGGCCGTCTACATCGCCCGTGCGAAAATTGGGAAAAGAAGTCGCCGTCTGCGTGTTTGCCAGCGTCTCGTCCGGGCCCAGCTGCCAGAGGCAAAGATTGGCGCCACGGCCGAGGTCCAGCGTGATCGTAGGCCCAGAGCCGCCCTGTTCGGCCGGACGCAATTCGAGAACGCGTTCGTACCAGGCGCGGGCTTGTGCGAGATCGCGCACGCGCATCACGACCATGTTGAGCGCATCGAAGATGCCGGCGTGCGGTCTTGGACCTGCGCCAGGGCCCGCTGCGGGTCCGCGTCCCTGACCGCCGAAGCCGCCGCGATCGCCACGGTCACCTCTATCGCCTCTGTCGCCGCGATCCCGGCCGCCGCCGTCGAAGCCGCCGCGCGGACGGAAACCGCCGCCACCGCCGCCGCCGTGATCATCCCTTCCGCGGAAGCCGCCGCCACCGCCACCGCCACCACCGCCGCGCGGGGGCGGAGGGGGAGCCGGACCATCGAGCTGCAGCTCAGCCGCCATCGTCTTGCCGCGGTCTTGCGCGAGCTCAAACGTGCAGCGTTGACCTTCACCCAGCGTCTGTACGCCGACCTTGGCCAATGCGGAGACGTGAACGAACACATCCGCACCGCCGTCGTCGGGTAGAATGAAACCAAAGCCTTTAGCTTGATTGAACCACTTTACAGTCCCAGTTTTCCGCATTGTCAGTCGCTCAGTCCTTGCG
The DNA here is from genome assembly GCA_031365165.1 of Alphaproteobacteria bacterium. Classification (GTDB taxonomy): domain Bacteria; phylum Pseudomonadota; class Alphaproteobacteria; order Micropepsales; family Micropepsaceae; genus SZUA-430. The sequence goes on along the minus strand of JANLXP010000540.1, from coordinate 4,399 downwards.
CGTCGGAAGTCTCTCTCGAAGTCATCCGCGCGATGCGCGCGCGGACGGGTCCTGGCAAAGATGGCAAGTAATTCGGCGCGAATCAATGCTTGAGAGGGGAATGTTTAGCGTCCGTCACGCCTGGCGCGGGCGCACCCTGTAGGCGCAGCGCCGGGCGCCAGCGAGAATGTGATCGGTCCGCTCGACCGCGGCTTCCGGCCCCAAAGCCGCGCGGAACACCTCAAGTTCCTGGCGGCACAGGCCTGTGCAGGCTGCCGCCGCCCTGCAAATTGGACAATGATTTTCAACCAGAAGGAAACTATCGCCGTCGGTTTTGGCGTCGGCCATGTAGCCCGCGGCCGTGCGCAGCCGTGCAAGGCGCTTCACTTTTTCCTTCAGCGTCGAGGCCGACGCGAGGGCGGCGCGGTACTCCGCGATCTGATGTTTCGTGCGCTTGGCGATTAGTTTCTCCAAGCCCTGCTCGCCGAACACGTCCTTGATGTTGGTAATCAGTTCTACGGAGAGGTCGGCATGCGCGTCGGCGAATAGAGCGTCGGCGCGCCGTTCGACTTGCCACAGTTTCGAGGGGCGACCACGTGCGCCGTCCTTTGGTGCCGCGGCGAACGAGACGAGGCCTTCGTCTTCGAGCGCGTAGAGATGTTGGCGCACGGCCATGGGCGTCACGCCGAGTTCTTTGGCGACCGCCGCTGCCTCGCTGGGGCCGTTGCGTTTCAAGTGGTCGAGGACAGCACGCTTGGCTTCGCTCGTGTCGGCGATCACGCTCATGGATATTTTATAAAGCCGTTACTTGCGTAAATCAAGCCGCAGGTTTAGGTTGATTGGGCTCGCTGCCCAGGAGACCTCAGATGCCCGAATGGTTCGACGCCGGTTTGCGTGCGGAGCTTCAGGCCAAGGGTCGACGCGTCGTTAAGGCCGGGCGAAAGCAGATCTTGTTGATCGACGATGGAGGGCGTCTGTTAGCGTGCAACAATCGTTGCCCGCATGAAGGGTATCCGCTCAGCGAAGGGACGCTTGGTGCGTCGTGCACGCTCACGTGCAACTGGCACAATTGGAAGTTCGATCTCGCGAGCGGCGAGACGCTTGTGGGCGGCGACCGCTTGCGGCAGTACCCGATCGAAGATCGCGACGGGCGGTTATGGGTCGACGTTTCAGACCCACCAGCCGAGGCGCGGCAGGCGCGAGCGCTTGAGAATCTCGCGGAGGCGAGCGACGACAACGACTTCGAACGGATGGCGCGCGAGGTTGCGCGCTACATCAAAGCGGACGGCGATCCACTTGAGCCGTTGCGGCGGATGGTTGGACGTTCTTCCGTACGGTTCGAGTACGGCATGACGCATGCTTACGCGGCGGCGGCGGATTGGCTTTCGCTGCACAGGTCTGCGCAAACGGAGGAGCAGCGGCTGACGGCGCTGGTTGAACCGATCGCGCACATCGCCTTCGATACGCTGCGCGAGCGGGAGTATCCGTATGCAGCGGCGACGTCGGCTTGGGACGAGACGGCGTTCGGTCGCGCCATGGAAGACGAGGATGAGGCGCGCGCGATTGCGCTTGTGAACGGCGCGCTTACAAGCGGGTCTCAGGCGTTGGCGCCGCTGCAGCGCGCATTTGCTCGCGCTGCACTCGCGCACTATCAGGATTTCGGGCACTCGGCGATTTATGCACGCAAGTCGTTTGAACTGATTGGATATTTGGGCGGGGCCTTTGCGGCGCCGGTTCTACATGCGCTGACGCGCTCGATCATCTACGCGACGCGCGAGGATCGGATTCCGGAGTTTCGCCACTATGCGAAGGCGTTGAGTGCGTGGTCGGCCACCGGCAAGCCGTGTTCTGCAGGTGAACTCGTTGGGCTCTCAGTGAACGCCGCACTTGATCGGGTCGTTGCTTTGCCGGGTGATAACGAGGCGAAGTACCGGCTGTTGCTGGAAGCGAATGCGCTCGCGATGCTTCGGTATGACCTCAACGCCGGTTTGCAGACGACGAAGCCGATTTCGCACAACGTGGGTTGGCTCGATTTCACCCACGCGCTGACGTTCGGCAACGCGGTGCGCCTGCACTGCACGGAGCAACCGGAGTTGTGGCCGCAAGCGCTGCTGCAGTTGGCGTGTTTCCTCGGACGCAATGCGCCGTTCTTGCTGGCTGAGCCCGATTGGTCTTGGGGCGTGAGTGACGCGGAATGCTTCTTCGCGCATGAACGTGCGGGCCTCTACGATCATGGTATTCGCGAGCCGATTTTTGCGTGTCACCGTGTCAAGGTTTTGACGGCGGTTGCTGAAGAGGTTGCGTGGGCGGGCGAGGGCAATCTCTCGAACGCTGTTCTGGCGGCGACGAACCGCTACTTGAACTCGCCGATGAAGGCGCATCACGGTCTTCGCGCGGCGCACCAAGCATTGAGTTTCGTGGAGGCTGAGGGCTAAGCTCGCGCAAGCGAGGAACCCTTATGTCGAAAACGAAGTCTCAAGTCGCCCTGATCGTCGGTGCCGGCGATGCCACAGGTGGCGCAATCGCCAAGCGTTTCGCGCGCGAAGGCTATGCCGTTTGTGTCACGCGGCGCGACAAAGACAAGCTGCAAGATTTGGTGCGCGAAATCGAGGCTTCCGGCGGCACGGCGTATCCGTTCGGATCCGACGCGCGGAAAGAAGACGACACCGTTGCGCTGTTCGACACGATCGAGCGGGATATCGGCGAGATCGGTGTCGCGGTGTTCAACGTGGGCGGCAACGTGCGCTTCCCGATCGCAGAGACAACGGCGCGTGTCTACACGAAGGTTTGGGAGATGGCCGCGTTCGCGGGCTTCCTTATGGGACGCGAAGCAGCGAAGCGGATGACGCCGCGTGGCCGCGGCACGATTATCTTCACCGGTGCGACGGCGAGCCTGCGCGGCGGGGCAGGGTTTGCGGCATTCTCAGGCGCGAAGCACGCGCTTCGGGCCTTGGCGCAGAGCATGGCGCGCGAGTTGGGGCCGCAGGGCATTCACGTCGCGCACATCGTGATCGACGGCGCGATCGACACGGCCTTCATCCGCGAGTCGTTTCCGGAGGCCTATGCGAAGCGCGACCAGGGCGGGATCCTGTCGCCGGATCATATCGCCGAGATGTACTGGATGCTGCATTGTCAGCCCAAGGATACCTGGACCCACGAGCTTGACCTGCGGCCTTGGATGGAGAAGTGGTAGGCGCCGGAGCTCTTGAGGATACCAGTGATGACGAAAGCGGTTGAGTTTCTGTTCGATTTCGGAAGTCCGACGTCATATCTCGCCTACAAGCAGTTGCCGAAGATCGCCTCACGTCATGGGGCGCGTATCGTGTGGACGCCGATCTTGCTTGGAGCGGTGTTTAAGGCCACGGGGAACTCGTCGCCCGCGATGGTGCCGGCGAAGGCGCGATACATGAACGATGACCTGGCGCGGTTCGCAAAGCGCTACAACATCGTTTTGAATTTCAACACGCATTTTCCGGTCAACACGCTTTCGCTGATGCGTGGCGCTGTTGCCTATCAAGCGACCAATCAATTCGACATCTACGTGAATGCGATGTTCGACGCGATGTGGTCTCATCCTCGCAATCTGAACGACCAGAGCGAGGTTACGCACGTGTTGCACGATATCGGCATTGAGCCGGACGACTATCTGGCGCGGATCGAACGGCCGGACGTGAAGGAGAAGCTCAAAGCCAACACCGAGGGCGCGGTCGCGCGCGGTGTGTTCGGTGCGCCGACCTTCTTCGTCGATGGCGCCATGTTCTTTGGGCAAGACCGGCTGGATTTCGTCGAACAGGCGTTATTGCCTTAAGGCTATTCGCGCGTTGCGGGCGGTGAATTTTCGCCTTAATCCGATGCTTTCACGGCCACCTGTGTGCAGTGCGCCATTGCCCTAATTTCGCGGATATTGTCTGAATAGGTGGCGGTCGCGAGGGGTGGGGCTCTCGCGAACGGCGTTGGGGCGCGGGCCTGGGCCTGCAGTTGGGGGCAGAATGACGTCGGAAGTCATGCTGTTGAACGTGCAGGGCGGAGCTCTGGCCGCCGATAGCGCGCTGACCGCGATCGAGTATCACAAGGACGGCACGGCCAGCGTCCGCTACCAGACGGGCGCGGAGAAGATTTTTGTGCTCGATGCCGGGCTGCCGGTTGCGTCGATGATTTTCGACGTGGCGGAGTTCTATCGCTACCAGTGGGGCGCGATCTTCGAGACCTTCAAGACCGTCGTGCCGCAGCGCGGCAACACGGTCGCCAAGGTCGCGCAGTCCCTCATGGCGTTTCTCGCGCGCTGGACGTCGGGCACCGACGCGAAGGCGCAGGAGCTGCTGCCGCTCGAGGAAGGGCAGGAGCGGCTGAGCTTTGCGATTTATATCGCGGCCTTGGTGCAGCGGTACCATCAGTGCGTGGAGCTTTCGAGCGGGCAGAA
>JANLXP010000935.1:0-1075 GCA_031365165.1 Alphaproteobacteria bacterium | reverse complement strand
TGTACTCGACGAAAATGTCGGAGCGTAGAAGAATCGCGCGCGCGAGCTCCGTCTTACCGGGACAGTCGCCGCCGATCGCGTTGATGTGCACGCCTGAGCCCACCATGTTGTCGGTCAAGATCGTCGCGAACTGCTTGTCGGCGGTGCAGGTCGTGATGATCTGCGCGCCCTCCATCGCGGTTTCTTTGGAAGAGCACGGAGTCACCTTCAGCCCTGAGCTTTCCAAGTTGCGCGCAGCCTTCGCGGTCGCCGCCGGATCGATGTCGTAAAGCCGCACGTGTTCGATACCGCAGAGCGCGCGAAACGCCGTCGCCTGAAACTCCGACTGCGCGCCATTGCCGATCATCGCCATCGTGGTCGCCCCCTTCGGCGCCAGATGCTTCGCCGCCATCGCCGACGTTGCGGCTGTGCGGAGCGCCGTCAGCAGCGTCATCTCGGAGAGCAACAACGGATAGCCCGTCGCCACATCGGCCAGCACGCCGAACGCGGTCACGGTCTGCAAGCCCGCCGCCATATTCTTCGGATGCCCGTTGACGTATTTGAAGCCGTAATACTCGCCGTCCGACGTCGGCATCAACTCGATCACGCCGACCGCCGAATGGCTAGCCACGCGCGGCGTCTTGTCGAACGCCTCCCAGCGCAAGAAGTCCGCCTCGATCTCACCGGCCAATTCCACCAGCACGCGCTCAAGCCCCAGGTGCAGCACAAACCGCATCATGTTCTCGACGCTCAGGAACGGAACGAGAGCGAGATCAGAGGGAGGGGCCATCCGCGTTAGCCGCCGTGCCCGCGCGTCGGACGGTCGAACACCTTGCGCCCCATCAAACTGGCGACCAGATCGACCATCAACCGCGCCGTCTGCCCGCGCACGTCCAAGAACGGATTGAGCTCGGCAAGATCCAGCGAGGTGACAAGCTTGCTCTCGTGCAAAAACTCCATCACCAGATGCGCCTCGCGAAACGTCGCCCCGCCGGGCACCGTGGTGCCGACGGCCGGTGCAATTGCCGGATCCAAGAAATCGACGTCCAGCGAAACGTGCAGCAAACCCTTCGAATGCTCGACCTTCTGCAAAAAC
>JANLXP010000494.1:0-1338 GCA_031365165.1 Alphaproteobacteria bacterium | reverse complement strand
ACCCGAAATCGGCTGGCCGGCGGACCTCTACCTCGAAGGATCGGATCAGCATCGCGGTTGGTTTCAATCGTCGCTCTTGGAAGCGTGCGGCACGCGCGGCCGTGCGCCGTTCAAGACCGTGCTCACCCACGGCTTCGTGCTGGACGAGAAGGGCTACAAGCAGTCGAAGTCGCTCGGCAACACGGTTGAACCGCAAAAGGTTGCCGATCAAAACGGCATCGAGATCCTGCGCATCTGGGCGGCCTCATCCGATTTCACGGAAGACCTGCGCTTGGGGCCCGAGATCCTGAAAGCGAACGTCGAGAGCTACCGCAAACTCCGCAACACGATGCGCTACCTACTCGCGAACCTCAGCGGCTTCGGCGACGGCGAGCGCGTTGCGCAGAAAGACATGCCCGAACTCGAACGTTGGGTCCTGCATCGTCTAAGCGAACTCGACCAGACGGTGCGCCAAGGCTACGCGGCGTTCGACTTCAACCGCGTGTTCACGGCGCTCTTTAACTTCTGCACGACGGACCTCTCGGCGATCTATTTCGACATCCGCAAAGACACGCTCTATTGCGACGCGCCGTCCTCGCTCCGCCGCCGCGCCTCGCGCACAGTCCTCGATCACCTCTTCAACCATCTGACGGCGTGGCTCGCGCCCGTCATGGTGTTCACGATGGAAGAGGTCTGGCGCACCCGCCACAACGGCGAGCATGACAGTGTCCATCTGCGCGTCTTCCCCGCGGTTCCGGCCGAATGGAACGACAAAGCGCTCGCCGACAAATGGCAGCGTGTGCGGGACCTACGGCGCGTCGTCACCGGCGCACTCGAAGTCGCCCGCCGCGAAAAGACGATCGGCGCAAGCCTTGAGGCCGCCCCGACGCTCCACGTCGCGGATGCTAAGGACGCGGACCTCCTGAAAAACCTCGACCTTGCCGAAATCGGCATCACCTCGGCGGCAAGCGTCAGCACCGCCCCGGCCCCGGCCGGCGCCTTTAAGATTGACGACGTCGCAGGCGCAACCGTCGTTTTTGCCAAGGCATCGGGCACGAAATGCGCGCGCTGTTGGCGTATTCTGCCTGAGGTCGGTAAAAGCGCAGCCGACCCCCATCTCTGTCTGAGGTGCGAAAGCGCCGTCGCGGAGCACGACGCGAAGTGATGAACGCTCTCAAAAAGCTAAGCCCCGCGCACCTCGGCCTTTTGGTCGCGGCCGCGGCGCTTGCGCTCGACCAGGCGTGGAAAGTTCTGTTCTTGCACGGTTTCGGCTGGATCGAAACGCTGGGTCAGGCGCGGAACCCGCACCAAATCGAATTGCTGCCGTTCTTCGACATCGTGATGGTCTGGAACACCGGC
>JANLXP010000485.1:0-3105 GCA_031365165.1 Alphaproteobacteria bacterium | reverse complement strand
AAATTTACTGTTTGTTAGCCCGGCAAACCTAAGCTCCCGTCATCTACGCAAGCGGATCACAGAATTCGTTCGGGTAGACGTGGTTGGTGTCAATTGAAGGAGGCCTCAATGAGCCGCTTTGTAACTCGTTTTTTGAATGATGAATCTGGTGCGACCGCCAATGAGTACGGCCTGATCGCTGCGCTGATCGCGGTTGTGATCATCGGTGCGGTGACGTCGGTCGGTTCGAAGGTGCAGTCGACGTTTACGTCGGTCGCGGCCGCCCTCTAATTCAGGGTGCCGCTGGGAGGTGCAGGTTCGCCCGTGCCTCCCAAGTAGCAGAGTAATGCGCCAGTCCCGCGGCGACGTCGGGCTGGCGTCTTTCTCCCAGGCGTATCAATTGAAGGAGCCCTCAATGAGCCGCTTTGTAACTCGTTTCTTGAATGACGAATCCGGTGCGACGGCCATCGAATACGGCCTGATCGCAGCGCTGATCGCCGTGGTGATCATTGGCGCGGTAACGTCTGTCGGTTCGAAGGTCGATTCGACGTTTACCTCGGTCGCAGCGTCCCTCTAGTCTTGAGGGGCCGCGCGGGATTTTCCTGAATCTCCGGCTGAGCAGATCAAAACGCCAATCCTGCAGCGACGCAGGATTGGCGTTTTTACATTTATGACCGCCGGCGGGCCTTACTTAACACGGCGGTAACATGCCGCGACCTACCTTCAACGCCGCTTGAGGTAGGGCAAACTGACATGCACGAACCGATGCTGCTGATGGTCGGCGCAGCGCTGATCGTAGGCGCGGCATACGACGCTGCGACGCTAACGATCCCCAACTGGGTGTCGCTAGCGCTTGTCGCGCTGTTTCCCATCGTCGCCTTCAATGCCGGTTTCGGTTGGGCTGAAGTGGGTATCCATGCCGGTGTCGGCGTTGCCGCTCTGATCGTCGGAGCCGCCTTGTTTGCAACGGGCACGGTCGGCGGCGGCGACGCGAAGTTATTTGCGGCTGTGTCGCTCTACATCGGCGCCGGTTGGTTTGCGGCTTACATCTTCTTTGTCGCGCTTGCCGGCGGTGTCGTGGCACTCGTCGTCCTTGCAATTCGCTACGCAGCGGCTTTCGGCGTCGTTGCACGGCTGAGCTGGTTGCAACATCTGCTGACCGGCAAAGGAATTCCATACGGCGTCGCGATTGCTGCGGGCGGTTTGTTCATTCTTCCGGGGACGCATCTGTTTCTCGGTTCATGACGTGGCCGCGATACCACGCGGCCCGTCAATGCCTCGCATCGTTAAAGAAGCGCTTACCATCTCGGACCTAACTTGAGTCATCGACGCTAAGAACGGGCTTGAACGGCGGACGTGTTTCCGCGAGCCAGGAGAACGACCAAGATGAATATGACGCGTATTCTCATCCTTGTTGGCGCGCTGGGCGCGGCGGGGCTGGCTGCGTTTCTGGCCCGGAGCATGATTGGCGGCGGACAGAATCAGGCGGAAGCCGCCAACAATATGGCGCTGACCGAAATCATGGTCGCTTCGCATGCGATCGAAGTCGGAACGAAAGTGACGGCGGCGGATTTGAAGTGGCAGGGTTGGCCCAAAACCGTTCTCGATCCGAACTTCATCACCAAAGAGGCGCAACCGCAGGCGATTGAAGACGCTGCGCAGGGCTCTGTTGCGCGTATGCCGCTTGTCGAGGGTGAGCCTGTGACAGCGCAGAAGGTTATCAAGGCGGATGGCGCCGGCTTCATGGCGGCCGTGTTAACGCCGGGCAAGCGCGCGGTCGCAGTCAAGCTTTCCGCAGAACGTGGCGCTGGCGGCTTTATTCTTCCGAACGACCGCGTTGACGTCATCATGACGCGCAAACTCGGCGTCGACGCTCAAGGCACACCGAAATACCGCTCTTCGACGGTGCTTCGCGACGTGCGCGTGCTGGCGGTCGACCAAACGGCGCAAGAGGAAGGCGGCGACTCCAAATCGATCGTCGGCAAGACCGCTACGCTCGAGTTGTCGCAACAACAGGCAGAGTTGGCTTCGCTCGCCGAGGCGAGCGGCGACTTGTCGTTGTCGCTGCGCTCGCTCAAGGCAGAGAACGAGGCCGCCGACGAAACGCCCATAAAAGGGCTTAGCGGCGACGACGAAGATCAAGTCACGGTTTTGCGCTTCGGGATCACCGGCACAGCGCAACCGACATCGCGCGCAGAGTAACGGGTGAACCCATGACCTTATTCCGATTTTTGACCGCAGCGGCTTTTGCGGCGGCGATGACTTTGCCGGCGGCCGCCGACGGCCCGACCGCTTCGGGGGCGCGGCCCTCCGCAACCCAAACGCTTCGCATTCGGGCCGGGGGCGGTGCGCACTCGCAGCACATCGACCTCGGCATTAACAAGGCGATTATCGTCGAGTTGCCGGAAGACGCGCGCGACGTGCTGGTGTCGAACCCTGAAGTCGTCGACGCCGTCGTGCGTACACCGCGCCAAGTCTACGTCGTCGGCATGAAGGCGGGCCCGAGCAACGCGTTCTTCTTCACGGCAAGCGGCAAGCAGATCTTGAACCTCGAGGTCAACGTTCAGCGCGACATGCCTGAGCTGAAGCGGATCATCGAACGCAACGTGAAAGGGTCGGACGTCACGGTCGAAACGATCAACGACAACGTCGTCATCAACGGTACGGTGAAGAATGCCTCGGACGCGGCCGCCGCGAGGGAAATCGCGATGCGCTACGTAACCGATCCCGGCAAGGCGCTGAACAAGGATGGCGTTATCAATCGCGTCGGCATCCGCGGCGGCGAGCAAGTCATGCTGCGGGTTAGGGTCGCCGAGATGCAGCGTAATCTGTCCAAACAGCTTGGCGTCGATTTCAGCGCCGCGTTCGATCTCGGCAAGAATTTGCCTATCGCGCTTGCGAATGCGACGCCGTTCTCGCTGCTCGGCCAAGCGCTTTCATCGGGCACGAAATTCAAGTTCGGCGACACGGGCATCGGAAATTCCGTCGAATCCACGGTCAAAGCCTTCGAACGCGCTGGTCTTGTACATACGCTTGCCGAGCCAAGCCTGACAGCGGTCTCGGGCGAGGCGGCGAAGTTCCTTGCCGGCGGCGAGTTCCCCGTGCCGGTGTCGCGCGACCGCGACG
>JANLXP010000454.1:0-8961 GCA_031365165.1 Alphaproteobacteria bacterium | reverse complement strand
CAACATGCCCCCCACGCCGCCGGGTGCGGCCCCAGGCGTGACGCTCGCTTCAACGTCTGTCGCTTCGACGTCGAGCTCTCGCGCAAGCTCGGCGGCCCGCTCCCGAATCAACATCTCCGAAGGCACGGACCGGGCACCAGGTAGCGCAGCCAGCGCACGCAATCGCAGCCCCTCGCGATAGGCGGACACCAGATAGGTGAGAAGTCCAAGCTTCGGCGGCAACAGCTTGCCCGTCCGCGAACGCCCACCCTCGATGTACCACTCGAGGCTGAACCGCTTCTCGACGAGGTAACCCAGATACTCGCGCAGCACGAACTTGTAGACGGGGTTGTTCTTGACGTCGCGCCGGATGAACACGCGCCCCGCTTTGCGCGCAACCGTGCCCATCGGCCAGAACGCCATATTGATGCCGCCGAACGTCGTCGGCGTGGCGAGGCGATTGTCCGCGAACGCAACCGACGTCACCGCGGAATCGAGGTTCGACTTGTGGCTGGGCAGAATAATCCCCGGCGCCCGCTCGAGCGCCGCCCGCGTGCGCTCGATCTGCGCCTGATCGTAATCGACTTGCGCGCCATAGCCGCGCGAAAACAGCCCGCGCGCGACCTGCATCATCACGTCGATCCAGAACGGGCTGTGCGCGGTGCGAAGCTCGTGCAGATACCGCACCGCCTCTTTCATCACCGAGTTGTTCGTGCGGCCAAGCTTCGTCGCCGTCTCGGCAACGCCCTCTCGGAACCGACGCGATGCCGCGATTTGCTCGGCCACAAGCTTCGGCAGCTTGTAGCGCCGCCCGATCAACCGGTACTCTGCGCGCTCCAGCGCCAGCCGCGCCTGCCGCGAAACAAACTCGGCGAACGCGTCAGCATCGCTTGCGTCCGCATCGCCCGACGCCTTAGCCCGCGCGTTCAGTTCGCCGATCGTCGCAGGCCCGCCCGCGACCAGGCGGCAGCGCTCAGGCTCCACCTGCACGATCTTCTTCTGATCAGCTTCGCGCGGATGCCTGGGATCGCGCAGCATGATGAGATCGGAAAGCCGCGCTGTTCGTTCGCCGCCACGCTCGCGCGGCAACCATGCAATGCGTACGGGCGCGAGCAACACCGCCGCTTCGCCCAAATACGCCTTAAGCGCTGTCGCGAACGGCTTCAGCTCGTCGGACTTTTGCGGCAGCCCGAGGAACGAAACCTGCTCGTCCGTCGTCTCCTTCGGCCGGACCTGCGCGATCCAGCGCTCCACCACACCGCGCTCCGTCGCCGTCGTGCAGTCGGTGAGGAACACGACGCGCACGCCGGGCGCCGCGGGCCACTGCGGCACGGGTTCGCCGGAAACTTGCGGAGAGACGGTCTCGTTCATCCCGGATCCCGCTCGGATCCGACCGCGCGCTTCAGCAGGCCGCGAAACGCCTCTTGCGCCGTGCGGCCGTCGTTGACGACGCCGTTCACCTCCGTCGCAATCGGCATCTCGCATTCGTATTCTTCGCCAAGCGCGAGCACTGTCTTGGCCGACTTCACGCCTTCCGCCACCTGCCGCATGCCGGACAGAATGTCGGCGATCTTGCGCCCCTTGCCGAGCTCGAACCCGACAGTGCGATTACGGCTCTGCGGGCTTGTGCAGGTCGCGATCAGATCGCCGATCCCGGCTAGGCCAGCAAACGTCTCGGTCTTGCCGCCCATCTTGACGCCAAGCCGCGTGATCTCGTTCAGCGCGCGCGAGATAACGGCGGAGCGCGTGTTCTCGCCAGCGCCCGCGCCATCGCCCATGCCGGTCGCAATCGCCATCACGTTCTTCAACGCGCCGCCAAGCTCGCACCCCGCAACGTCCGTGTTCGTGTAAACGCGAAAGAGCCCGGTCTTAAAAATCGCCTGAAGCTCCTGGACGATGACCTCGTCCTCCATCGCAATCACGCTCGCCGCCGCGTAACCCGCCATCACCTCACGCGCGAGATTGGGCCCGGAGAGCACGCCGGCCGGATGCCCCGGCAACTCTTGCTCGATCACCTGCGTCATGCGCAGTTTCGTGCCGAGCTCCAGCCCCTTCGAAAGACTGATCACCGGCACCCAAGCGCGAATGTGCTTGCCGACTTCGCGCGCCGTGTCGCGCATCGCCTGAGACGGCACGCCCATGACGACCACATCCGCGCTCCGCACGGCTTCCTCAATGGAGGTCGTGGCCCGCAACGCCGGCGTCAGCCGCGCGCCGGGCAGATAGCGCTCGTTCGTGTGCTTTGCGTTGATCTCGTCGACCGTCTCGGCCGAGCGCGCCCAAATCGTTGCCGGCACGTTCTTGGCGACCAACGACGCCACCGTCGAGCCCCAAGACCCTCCACCCAGAATCGCCGCTCGTATCCGCATCCTCGCCCGTCTTTTTTTATTTGTTGTCATGGTCCGCCACGACGGACCACCCACGCCTTTCTAGCGCGTTCGAGGCAGTAAGTCGCGGGTGGTCCGCCGAAGCGTTAACCGCTCAACGCCTTCGCAAGAATAGGCAGGCTCACGTCCATCCGGTAGTCGACGGACGAGTGGTCGTCCGGAAATTCCTCGTACACATGCGCGACACCTTGTGTGCCGAGCAGTCGGTGCATCCGGCGTGCCCCGTACACCAGGTTGTACTGGTCGACATCGCCGCAATCGATGTAGAGCGCTTTCAGCCTCTTGAGCCCCGGTCCCATCGTCTCCGCCATGACGAGCGGATCCCACTTCATGAAGTTTGCCCACCGCTCCGGAATAACTTCGCAAGTATGTGCGTCGACCGGCAGCCGCACGCCCCAATAGGCCGACGGATCAGGGTCGTACGACGCGCACATCGCAAACATCATCAGCGTGTGCACGTCCTTATCCTTCGTCTTCTTCTGCGCGTAGAACGACTCAAGCCACGCCTTGATCTCGCCGCCATGTGTTTTCAGCGCCCGCAACACGCCCGGAAACTCCGGCAAGTGGCAAAGCTCATGCGCCATGTCCCCGGAATGCGAAGCGGCGGCACTCCAGAAATCCGGATGCATCAACACATGCACCATCGCGCCATAGCCGCCCGAGCTTTTCCCGAACAACCCGCGCTTCCCCTTGCCGCCGCAGCCGTAAGTCTTCTCGACCAACGGCACCGCTTCTTGCAGCAGAAAATCGTCCCACCGACCCATGGCGACGGAGTTGATGTACTGATTGCCGCCGAGCTTCGTGAAGCAATCGGGCAGGGCAGCGACCACCGGCGGCATCGCGCCCTCGGCGATCAAGCGGTCGAGCCGCTCCGGCAAATTCTCGCCGAAATTTTTCCAGTTCGTATGTGCAGGCCCGCCCGCCGTGAACCCCACGATATCGAAGAGCAGCGGCAGCCCGCGCCCATCGGATCCAGGCGGTACATAGACGTCGATCATCCGCCGCGTCGGATCGCCAAGCATATTGCTCTTGAGCACTTCACTCTCGATCCAAAGCCGGTGCACCGTTCCGGCCGGTGTTGCATGATCGCGCCGCATGAATGTTCCTCGTGTTCGCGTTCCGAGATGAACCCGATTATGCTCGCGCGCACAAGGCGGGGCGAACCATGTCGGACATATCCATCAACATCACCTGGTGGGACCTCATCATTTTCTCGCCGATATTCGGCTGGCCCGGCGCGATCCTCGGCGGCATCTTGGGCGCGTTGCTCTGGCGCAAGCGTCCGATCCTGGGTGGCACAATTGGCGCGCTGATTGGCAACTTCGCCCTCTTCGCCATCCGATTGCTCATGATGTAGCGCTTTCAGCGCAGGGCTGCGTTCAAAGCCGCCATAGCCGTCGCAACAGGCGCCGATTCGCGTAGAAACGCTTGCGCCGCTTCACCCGCGTTCTGCGCGGCATCGCGCATCGCAGCGCTATCATTGGCGCGCGCGACAGCGTCTGCAAAGCGCTTTGGCTCGAACGGCGTGAGCAAAATTCCTGCACCCAACTCTTCGAGCGCGCGTGCCGTCGAATGCGCCTCAAAATGGCGCGGATAGACAACATGCGGACGCCCCGCGGCGAGCGCCGCATGCGTGAAGCCGCTGCCACCGTGCGAGAACACGACACTCGCCTCCGGCAATACGCTGGCGAGCGGCGGGGCATCGTCATGGAGCGTGACACCGCGGCTGCGGAGCACGGCCGCGCGCGCGCCCAACGATCCGCGAAAATAGGCGCTCGCTTGCGGTCCAAGCGACATCAACGCTTGCGTCATCGGCTCGATCATTGCGGCATCCGAGGCCGAATAAGCGAAGAGCCTGCGCGTTGTGGGTAACGGCGTCAGCGCGGGGAGCGCCTCGACAGGCCCCAACGCCGTCTCGCGCCGCACGCGGCGATACGTGTCGAGCGCGGGGAAGGTGAACACGCCGCGGAACACACCGCGGAACGGATCGCAAATCGTCGTCGGCGCGGCCCTTCCGAGCGCAGCAAGCGCATCGCGAATGACAGCAAGCACCGGCGCCTGTCTTTGGACATCGCCGCGCCCCACCTCGAACGGCGGAAACTCAGAACCATCAGCGGGTGGGACCACGAAGCCATTGCCGACGACTGCTACGGGAATGCGCCCGAACGCCGCGATTGCCGCACCCGGCGCATGCTCGCATACGATCAGATCGGGCTTCACGAGGTCGAAGAGCTGATCCCACGCGCCGACTAACGCGCGCGCATTCTCGACCGATGCGAACCCGTTCGCGGCGATCAAGTCGGTGTAGGTGCCACTCAACAACGTCGGCATCGAAGGTGTCGGCCAAAACGGCGCAGGCAACACTTGCGCGCCGATCTCGGCCAAGGACGCGCGCGAAAGCACAGGATCGCGCAGTGCGAAGACTGGTCGTGCGCCTTCGGCCTTCGCGGCAAGCGCAATCGCCTTCAGCGCGGGCAAATGGCCCAAGCCTTCGCCGAGTTCCCACGCAAACAATAATGTCTTGCCGTTCAGGGCCACGCCGCGACTCTCATGAACCGCGCCTGTTTAGGCGCTCGCAAATCCCCAGGCCAAGAAAAAAAGGCGCGGATCGCTCCGCGCCTAAGAAGTTTGAGGGGCATGCACGGCGAATTAGCACCCGTACTGGGCGCACAGTCTTTGCTGCTCCTGCTGAACCGTTTGGAACAGGTGGAGCAACGCAGAATCCGGATCGTATTTGCGATGACGGTCTTTCAGATCGACCGTTTCGCCGAAGTAATAGGTCATCCCGCCCATGACGCTTTGATAGTCGTCCTCGCCCCAAACGCCGCGCGCGTTGAACGCGAGGCCGGGTAGGGCGGCAAAGCCGGGCTGCCATTCGGTGGCTGCGGTAACAGCCTTGCGATCGTTTTCGTCGATCTCGCCGCCAGCAGAGATGTAGAAATTGTTGGTCAGATACCAGCGCAGATCCAACGACCCGAAGGCACCGTCGCCAAGCGCGGACGAAAACTGATAGCCGGCCGTCGCCGAGATCGTGAGCGCCGACAGATAGAACTCCGCTTCCCCACCGACGCGCGCGACGTTGATGTTGAAATCGCCCATCTCCGCATAACCGCCGAACACGCCGAGCAGATAGGCGTCCGGATTGCGCGTGAAGAGATGGCCGCCACCGCCGTAATACTCGTGCCCGTCGATGGCGCCGCCGCCGCCTTCGAAGGCGACGCCGAAATTCTCACCCAAAGGCGCCGTGAACTGGCCCTGCACATTCCAGGAATAGTCGTCGAGGATCTCGCCGAATTGTCCGCTGATCTTGAGATTGGGTGCCGCCACCGCCGGATCGTCGGCGCGCGCGGCGCCTGTGGCGCCAAGCCCGAACAGAGCCGCAACCGTCACTGGCTTCCAATAGCGCTTCACGAAGCGCGCAAGCCGCGTCTCCGCACGCTCGACCGACAGCTGATCGACCGCAACCAAGCTCGTCGCGGGCAAACCGAAGCCGACGCGAACGGCGGGAAGTTCCTGTGCACCGAACGCGCCCGTGATCGCCGCGATTACCGCGCGCTCGATGGAGGCTAGTTCTGCGACTTTCACTTTGTCGCCCGCAATCACGCGCGACGGTTCCAAGGTGACGTAGTAGGTGCGCAGATGCGGGGCATAGAACAACCCGCGCAACCGCTCGCCCAGAGAGGTGCGCACCGCGTGGCTGGCATCGACCAAAGCCTTCGCCCGCGTCAACGACTGCGTCGGGTCATAAGCGATTTTGCCGTCGGCAAGCTTCGCAACCAGCGCTTCCAGACTGCGCGGCGACATCAGTGCGGACGTCGCGTGGAAGCGAACCGCGGCGCGCTCGACCCCAATGTTCTTCAAGACGCTGATAATATTAGATTTCAGATGCCGCCGACCAGATGTGGTCGAGACGTGCACAACAAGCTGTTTTGCCTGGCGCCGTTCAATCCAGGTCGCTGCGAATACCGGTCCCGAGACCGAGCGCAGTGCCTCAGCGACCGCATGCGCGGCCGCCTCCATTGTTGTCGTGCTCACGAAACCCCCAACTGGCTTTTGAGCCCACCCTCTAGGCGAACAATACTCAACACGTTCGCGTTGCATACAAGAATCAGGCGAATCACCCGCCCCGAACACCTCCGAATCAGAGTTTAGGTTATTGCTGTGTCGGCATAAGCACAGTTCAAGTACAGGAAGACACAGGTGCTGGTTGTATCGCGTTGACCACGCCAATCAGCATTCGGTGACACGATGAAGTGCCGTACATCGCGCGTGAAGCCGCCAAAAGCTTAAGCATTTCGGCGGCGCTTACCGGTTCACACGCTGCACGCCATCTCGCCTGATAAGGGAAGCGGTCGCCCTCATCCGCGTCCAAGATCGTGCTGGAATTTATCTTGACAACCAATGGTTGGCTTAACGAGCAAATCTCTGCGCGCCTGCCGTGCAGTTTTCGACCGCGAGTGAGTCTCGCTGTCTTGGCTAACGTGCTGCGTGTATCTCGCCCGCATCCACAGTTGACCGCAGATGACACACCTCCGCCTGCGCTATGACTGCGCGCGTCTAAAGAGATGACCCATGATCGATCGCAGCAAGAACAGCCGCGCCGTACGTAGCCCCCGGGGGACCGAGATCAGCGCCAAGAGCTGGCTGACCGAAGCGCCGCTCCGGATGCTGATGAACAACCTCGACCCCGAGGTGGCGGAGAACCCGGACGAACTCGTGGTTTACGGCGGCATCGGTCGCGCGGCCCGCGACTGGGCCTCGTTTGATGCGATTGTGAGTGCCCTGCGCCGTCTCGAAGCGGACCAAACGCTGCTCGTCCAATCCGCCAAGCCCGTCGGCGTCTTCCGCACGCACACCGACGCACCGCGGGTGCTGATCGCGAACTCGAACCTTGTGCCGCATTGGGCCACGTGGGCCCACTTCAACGAACTCGATCGCAAAGGCCTCATGATGTACGGCCAGATGACGGCGGGTTCGTGGATCTACATCGGCAGCCAAGGCATCGTTCAAGGCACGTATGAGACGTTCGTCGAAGCCGGCCGCAAGCACCACAGCGGCGACCTTGCCGGCAAATGGATCCTAACCGCGGGATTGGGCGGGATGGGCGGCGCGCAGACGCTGGCCGGCACCATGGCAGGCGCTTCGGTTCTCGCGATCGAAGTCCGCCAAAGCCGCATCGAGAAGCGCCTAGAGACCGGATATCTGGATACCTGGACGACGTCGCTCGACGAAGCGTTGGCTATGATCAAGAAGTCCTGCGCCGAGAAAAAGCCTCTCTCCGTCGGCCTGCTCGGCAACGCGGCCGAGGTCTATCCCGAACTCGTCAAACGCGGCGTGAAGCCCGACCTCGTCACGGATCAGACGTCGGCGCACGACGTTTTGAACGGCTATTGCCCGAAGGGGTGGGCCGTCGCCGAATGGGAAGATCGCATTCGCACCGACCCAAAGGGCGTCGAGCGTGCCGCGCGGGCGTCGATTAAGGAACACGTCGAAGCAATGCTGGCGTTTTCCAAGCGCGGCATCGCGACCTTCGACTACGGCAACAACATCCGCCAAGTCGCGAAGGAAGAGGGCGTGGCGAACGCGTTCGACTTCCCGGGCTTCGTGCCGGCCTACATCCGTCCGCTGTTCTGCCGCGGCGTCGGTCCGTTCCGTTGGGCTGCGCTATCCGGTGACCCGGAAGACATCGCCAAGACCGATGCAAAGGTGCGCGAACTGATGCCGCGCGACCGCCATCTGCACAACTGGCTCGACATGGCCGCCAAGCGCATCAAGTTCCAAGGTCTACCTGCGCGCATATGCTGGGTGGGCCTGGGCGACCGCCACCGCTTGGGGCTCGCTTTCAACGAAATTGTCGCAAGCGGCGAACTCATGGCCCCGATCGTCATCGGCCGCGACCACCTGGACTCCGGCTCCGTCGCAAGTCCGAACCGCGAAACGGAAGCAATGAAGGACGGCACTGACGCGGTGTCAGACTGGCCGCTGCTGAACGCGCTGTTGAACTGCGCGAGCGGCGCGACCTGGGTCTCGTTCCATCACGGCGGCGGCGTCGGCATGGGCTTCTCGCAGCACGCCGGCATGGTCGTCGTCTGCGACGGCACAAAGGAAGCCGCCAAGCGCATCGAACGCGTGCTGTGGAACGATCCCGCGACCGGCGTTATGCGTCACGCCGACGCCGGCTACGAAGACGCGGTCGCCTGCGCGAAGGAACACAAACTCGACCTTCCAATGCTCAAAGCATGATCACACTCACACCCGCCAAAGCCGACCTGACAACACTGCGCAAGATCGCCCGCGAGAAGTTAGCGTTCGATCTCGATCCTGCATGTCGCGCAGGCGTCGATGCTTCGCGCAAAGTGGTCGAGAACATTCTGGGCCGAGACGAGCCCGTCTACGGCATCAACACCGGCTTCGGCCAACTCGCGAACCAGCGCATCCCGAAAGACAAACTGACCGAGCTGCAGCGCAATCTCGTCTTGAGTCATGCCACCGGCACCGGCGAAATGCTGGGCGACAAGACGGTGCGACTGATCCTCACGTTGAAGATACTGGGCCTCGCCCGAGGCTTCTCCGGCATTCGCTGGCTCGTGATCGA
>JANLXP010000449.1:0-2278 GCA_031365165.1 Alphaproteobacteria bacterium | reverse complement strand
GGATCTCGTCGAGATAGACGACGTCGGCTTGGCGCAGCATGTCGAGTTTCTCGCGGGTGATCTCGCCGGGCACGCGGATCGCAAGGCCCGGGCCCGGAAACGGATGCCGCCCGACGAACGCCGCGGGCAGGCCCAGTTCGCGGCCGAGCGCGCGCACTTCGTCTTTGAAGAGCTCGCGCAGCGGCTCCACCAGCTTCAGCTTCATCCGCTCCGGCAGGCCGCCGACATTGTGGTGCGACTTGATCGTGACCGAAGGCCCGCCCGTGAACGACACGCTTTCGATCACGTCGGGATAGAGCGTGCCTTGCGCCAGAAACTCGACGCCGCCCACCTTGTCCGCCTCGGCATCGAACACCTCGATGAAGGCCGCGCCAATGCGCTTGCGCTTCGTTTCCGGATCGCTGACGCCGGCGAGGCGATCGAGGAACAAATCCTCAGCCTGCACATGCACCAGCGGAATGTTGTAGTGCTCGCGGAAGAGCGTCACCACTTCCGTCGCCTCGCCGGCCCGCATCAGGCCCGTGTCGACGAAGATGCAGGTCAGCTGATCGCCGATCGCCTCATGGATCAAGACGGCCGCAACCGATGAGTCCACGCCGCCCGACAGCCCGCACACGACGCGGCCCTTGCCCACCTGCGCGCGGATGCGTTCGATCTGCGTGCGGCGAAACGATTGCATCGTCCAGTCCGGCTTCACGCCGGCGATGCCTTGCGTGAAGTTCTTGAGCAGCGCCCCGCCGCGCGGCGTGTGCGCCACCTCCGGGTGGAACTGCACGCCGTAGAACCGGCGCGCTTCGTCCGCGATCGCCGCAAACGGCGCGTTGCCGGAAATCGCGATCACCTTGAACCCGGGCGGCAACGCGGTCACGCGATCGCCGTGGCTCATCCACACGTCGTCCTTGTCGCCCTTCGCCCACACACCGTCGAACAACGGCGAGATGTCGGTGACCTCAAGCGTCGCGCGCCCGAACTCGCGGTGATGCCCCGCCTCAACCTTGCCGCCGAGCTGCGCACAGAGCAGCTGCTCGCCGTAGCAAATGCCGAGGACAGGCAGGTTCATGTCGAACACACGCTGAGGTGCCAGAGGCGCTTCCGCCTCCGTCGTGCTCGCGGGTGAACCGGAAAGGATGATTGCGACGGGCGTGTTCTTTTTCAGCCACGTCTCGGCCGACTGAAACGGCACGATCTCGCAATACGTCCCCTGCTCCCGTAAGCGCCGCGCAATCAGCTGCGTCACCTGAGAGCCGAAATCGATGATCAAAACGGTTTGTGTCATGGAGGCGGCAGAACGTAGTGGCGCAACCCGCGGCGGTAAAGGCGACAAGAGGTGTCTTCCCCAAAGACGTTTCAACCAGTGGGCGACACACGAATGGCGCAATTCTGCCGCAAGCACGCCTTAGCCTGCCGCTTGTCTTCCAATGGGCAAATGTGCCCGTTTAGCCGCAACCTCAGGAGAGACAAAATGCTCCGCCGCGTCTTCGCATTCGCCGCCGTTTTGTTCGCCGCCGTCACGTTGTCCGGTTGCTTCGTCGCCTCGCAGAACCTGCCCGCCGGCACCGGCGTCACGGGCGACCAGCGCCTCGTCGGCACCTGGCGCGGCTTCGAGAGCAAGGAGAAGAAGGACGGCGACGCGTTCCTGTCGTTCTTAAAGCCGAATCCCAACCAGCCGCTGCGCCTCGTCTGGGTTGAAGACGACAACTATCAGATCTACGAAGTGCGCACCGTCGTTATCGGCAAGAGCAACGTCTTCGCCGCGAAGCTCATGGGCCCCGCCGAGGCGATGAAAGAAGACGCGCCGAAGGGTTGGCTGCTCGGCTTCTACGAGTTTCACTCCGCCGACAAACTGACGTTCCGCTTGCTCGACAGCGAAAAGGTCGGCGACCTCATCGCCAAGGGTAAGCTCAAGGGCACGCGCAAACCCGGCAAGTACGAGATGGCGAACTTGACGGGCTCGCCCGCCGAACTCGCCGCCTTCCTCGCCTCCGCCGACGCGCAAGCCGTGCTGTCGGAAGAACCGGCAACGCTGCGCCGTCTCACGCGCGCACCGCAGTAAACGAACGACAAGGGGATCCCATGGCCGACGCAAAAACCGCAAAGCCGTTCACGGTCGGCGATCTCGTACGCACCGTCGGCATCATGATCGCGATGGTGGCGATGGTGGGCCTCGGCCTTTACGCGATGAACCGCCCGGGCTCGGGCGGTCACGGTGCCGGCGCCGCGGTGACGCATTTCCTCAGCGGCCCGGCGGGCGTCCCCGTGCTGCGCCGCGTGCTGCTCT
>JANLXP010000413.1:0-16951 GCA_031365165.1 Alphaproteobacteria bacterium | reverse complement strand
CGCGCGTCCAGGCCGCGATCCAAAGATCCGCGGCCTCGGGCAAATGAGCACTCACAAAGGGAACGATACGAAACGCGCTCACTGGGCCGCGCGTTGGCGTCCAACGGGCGCAGGCACCCGCGCGACAGGCGTCGGCGCCGGCTGCACGGCCTGAGGCTCTTCCTCATACTCGCCGCGACGTGGCGAATCCTGGAACTCTTCGTGGCGCACAAAATCCTCTTGCGAAGGCGCTGGCGGAGCCGACTCCACTTCTTGAACGGGCGCCGACGCCTCAGCCGCAGCCTGCTCAGCCGCCGCACGCTGCGCCGACGCGATCTCGCCGCGATGCTCGCGCAAGAACGGCGCGCTGTCTTTCAGCTCGTCGTAGAGCCCAAACGTCAACCGCTTGGCGCGCGTGACGAACTGGCCGTAGTCGAACGACGTGATGCGCACATTGCGATAGCGCCCCTCAAGGCGTGGATTACCGTCAAGCTCGTCGACTGATCCGCCGACCACAAACACGTCGACCTGATCGCGCTCCTTTAAGGCGCCGGCGCGGATGAGGTCGCGCACGTTCGCCCAGGCCTGCTGCTGCTGATCAGCACCGATCGTCGCCCGCGCATTCTTGAGCTCAAGCACGAGGACCGGATCGCCTTCCTTGATGTGGTGCCCCGGCAAGAGGCTGCCGCCGACTGAAGGCTTCGCCACAGCCCCGTAGCGCGCGTCAACGTCGTAGCGGCCTTCGCCCACCACATACTCGGGCTCGAACACCCAAAGGGCCCTGTGCAGCATCTCGTTTTGATCTTGCGCCAGCGGCGAGTGCGGATCGGCCCAGATCATCTCCATCTCGGCGACCGCGGCCAAACGGCCCTTGAGCCGCTCAAGCGCGGAAACCAAGCCTTCGGCGCCCCACTCGTCCACCGCCTGCTTGACGATCGCAGCATCGCGCGCGCTTAGGCCCGCAATCGGCTGCGGCGCAGCGCGCGCAGGTTCGGAAGCAACCGTGGCGGCACCAGCAGTCGAGGCAATCGAGGAACGAACGGTGGCTGGAAGACCGCCCGGCGAACGGCGGAGATTTTGAAGGCGCGTCCGGCGGCCCTGCTCCAACCACAACATGGTCAGCGCAACCGCAAACGGCGCAGCCACACCCAAAATAAACAGAAGCAGCGATCCCATTACTGGGTCCCCCGGTCGCCAGAACTGCAGAAAATCCCCCAACGCCTGTATTCTAGCGCAGCTTCACCACCGGCGATAGTATTTTTCGCTCGGATTTTAACCGCAAAATCAAAGGCCTAGCAGCGAAGGAAGCGGCTCCCTATCCGGGAGCCGCCCAATTCCTACCAGTGCACCCGCATACCGGCCGAGACCGTGTGCGTCGTGACGTCGGTGTTCAAGCCGGCATCGTAATCGATGAACGCCGTCGCATCGTCGCTGACCGGTACCGTCAGACCCGCACCCGCGATCAACGTATCGCGCGAGAACGTCTCGCCGCTGACGAGGCTCGTGATGATCGGCCCGCCCTGAACGTCGACAAGATGCGACGCCTGATCGTCCATAAACTCGTGCGACCAAACGAGACGCGCTTCCGGCACCCACTTGCGGCCGGAGGCCATCTGGAACGGATAGGCAAACCGCCCACCGACCATGCCTTTCAAGGAGTCGAGATCGGCTGCGAAAACGTTGAGCAGCGTCGCCGTGCCCGTCTCGCTATAGGCATCCGTCTCCAGATGCGAATAGCTCAACGCAACAATCGGCTGAATCCGGAAGCCGCTTTCTGTTTCGAAGATCTTGCCGCCTTCGGCGTAGGCCGAGAACGTGGCGCCGTCATAGTTGCCGTTCGCGAACAGAGGTCCATCGAAGCGCCGGATCTCGAAGTCGTGCCAAATGTAGCTGACGTTCGCGTTCAAATAGAGCCGCGTATCGCCCCAAGAGCCGTAAGCACCGATTTCGATGCTGTCGACGTCGGCATTATCGCGACGTCCGTCGAAGTCGACGTCTGTTGTCGTCCACTGCGCCGCCAAACCGGCAAGCAGCGTCGTCGTAAATACGTGATCAATACCGACGATGCCGCCGCCGAGCGAGAAGTCGGTGCCAGGTATCCCAGCGCCAACCTCACCGTCCGTGTCGCCCCAAACGCCAACGGCGCGACCCCAAACGCCCGTCTCGCCGACGCGGCGCACGCCCGTGCGCAGCCAGCTAAACGGATCGTCGCCAGGCGACGCGTCCGTCATGACCTGCGTCGCACCAGGCTCGTTCGCCGCAAAGCGATTGAAGCACCAACCTGGGCCCGCAAGTCCGCAACCGCCCGAACCGATGCCGTTGGTCCGGTCGGCGATGTTGCCGTCGAACGGATCGGCCGTTCCCACGATGACGTTGACGCCGGGGAACTGCCCCAGCGGCGCGCGCGAAACGCGAAGATCGACGGTATTTCCATCGATCAAGTCGAAGAGTTGGAAGAGCGAGTTGTTGGACACCAGCGCCGTCGCCGTGAAGTCGCCGATGATCGCCGAGTTCGAAGTGATGACGTCGTTGTAGACGACCTCTTCAAGTGACGGGTTCGCGCCCGCAAACGCCGCGTCCAAGAAGCCCGCGATCGTCCCGTTCAACGTCACAGGGCCGCTCACGATGATCTGTCCGTAGTCGCCGGGGCCGGCGACGATCGTGCCCGTCGCGCTTGCAAGCCCCGTTGGCGCACCGAGATCGAACATCAGCGTGCCGCCAGCCTGCTGCGTGTAGCTGTTGTCGACGTTCAGCGTGACGCCTTGGTCGATATAGAGCGTGCCGCCGGCATTGACGTTGAGCGCGTCGACGTTCGAGAAGCTGTAGGGGCTGGCGCTCGGACCGCCTTCGCTGGTCGCGCCCATAAGCGCCGTGCCGCCGCTGCCGACCGTGAACGATGCAAAGTTCGAGGCAGTTCCGCCGATAAACGCGTGCTGTCCGGTAACGACAATCGTATCGTTGTTGTTGCCGCCGAGGGTCTGCCCGATCAGGCTGCCGTCAATGCTGCCGTTTCCGGCGCTGTAGACGTAAGCGCCGGAGCCGTTGAGCGCGACGTTGCCCAGGATCGCGCCGGAGTTCTGGAACGTCGTTCCATTGCCGATGTTCAACACAACGGCCGTACCGCTGCTCGTGGACTGGATCAGCCCGCTGTTGATTACCTGTCCCGTCAGCGTGTTCGTGATGTTGACATTCAATGCGTTTGATGCGGCCGAGAGATAGTTCGTGTTGACGACGTTGCCCACCATCGACACCGCGAAGACGTAGAGCGCGGTATCGGTCCCTTCGCCCACGATCGAGCCGTTGTTTGTGATATTGCCAGAGATGGTGCTTGCGACGATGTCAGCCCCGTCGATCCCGCCGAAGATCGTTCCATAATTCGTGAAGTTGCCGGTAAAGGCGCCGACCGAGAACTCGAAACCTGTATTGTTCCCGCCGGTGATCAGGCCGCGGTTGATGAAATCGCCCGTGTAATCGCCATCGAGTTCGATCTCGACGCCCGTGCTCCCGCCACTAATCGTCCCACCGAGCGCATTCGTGATCGTACCGCTAAACGATCCGCCGAACCCGCCACCGGACTCAATCTCCAAACCGGTGAACCCGCCATCAATGATGCCAGAGTTCGTGATGTTACCCTGGAAAGAGCCCGACGGGTCGCACTCGCACTCGCTCGAAAACGCAGCGATGTAAATATCAACGCCCCTCGCGTCACCGCGGATCAAACCGCTGTTCGAGATATTGCCAGAAAACGTGTGGGTGTCCATCAACAGACCGACGCCGCTGCTGCCCGGGAACTCGCCGCCATCCGCCGCGTTCCCGATGATCGTACCAGCGTTCGTGATGTTGCCGGTCCAATCGAAGGCACCGATGTTGACGCCGACCCCACCGGTGCCCTCGATGATGGCCTCTGGGTCAAACTGAGACTGCCGCTCGTTCGTGATGTTGGCGTGGACGTTCGTTCCGAAGACGCCCAGGCCCGTCACGTTGCCATGGATCAGGTTTCTGTTGACGATCTCCGCCGCCACACCTCCCTCCCCTTCGCTCCCGTCGATCAGGTCCGAAGAAATGATCACGCCACTGTCGCCATTGCCATAAATCTGTCCGATGTTTGCGACATTGCCGAAGAAAGTATTCGGCCGAATGACAACACCGCTCTGCTCGCCGCTGATGTAGCTGTAGTTGTTGACGCTGCCCGAGTATGTGCCGCTCTCGATCAACACGGCGATCGCATCGGAACCGGTGCCGCTGCTCTGAATGACGTTGTAGTTGCTTATGTCGCCTTCGAAGGACCCGTTCTCCGAGGTCACCCAGATCGCGGGCCCGCCCAGACCAAGGATCTGGCCGGTATTCTGGATCGGACCATTAAACGTCTCAGCCGAAACGACAATGCCGACGCCGGCATAAGGGTTCTCGCCGCCCGCGGCCGTCTCGTCGCGCTGCGTAATA
The DNA here is from genome assembly GCA_031365165.1 of Alphaproteobacteria bacterium. Lineage (GTDB taxonomy): Bacteria > Pseudomonadota > Alphaproteobacteria > Micropepsales > Micropepsaceae > SZUA-430. Next base: position 12,529 of record JANLXP010000413.1, on the reverse strand, counting down.
AGGCCCTGATTGTAGATGCCGCCGCTAAACGTAGTCCCGCCGGCGATGACCGAGGGTCCATTCAAGCTAGTGATTGTGCCGTCGTTATCGATGCTGCCGGAAAAATCGACGTCGCCAACCCCCGTACCGGTCAAGCTGCCGACTTGGATGCCGGCTTGATCGCCGATGATGTTGCCATCGTTGTCGATGCCGCCGCTCCAGCTCGTGAAGATGTCGGCAATAAATACCCCGGCGTCGCCACCCGAGATGACCGCGTTCGCGTGGTTGATGAGCCCGCCAGACATCGTGCCTTCGATCGCAGCGATCCCGTTGGTGGCGCCATTGATGCCGCCGGAGTTCGTGATGCCGCCGCTCAACGAGCCGCTGGAGGTGCCCTCGATCGTGTAACGGCCAACCGATATCGCGTTGCCCGAACCCGAGATGATCTGGCCGTTGTTGACGATGCCGCCAGTGATTGAACCACCCTGACCGATCGTCACCGCGCCAAAGAACGCATCACCGCCGGTGATCGTTTCGTTGTTGATCAATTGCCCGACAAGCGAGCCTTCACCGCCCACGAAGAACGCCGCCGCGTTGTCCTCGTCGACGGGCTCGCCGATTTGAGCATTGTTGGTGACGTTGCCCGTCGAGGTAGTCGTAACCCGAGCGCACTCGATATCGCTGCTGATGACCGTCGTGCCGTTGATATTGGTGCACGCGGCTTGCGCCTCGGTGACGGCGCCGAACTGACCGGCTGCAGCTAAAATTGCGAACGTGGAGGCGTGCGCGAGGAAGCGAGCCTTGTTGCGCATCTGACCGTTCATCGTAAATCCCCTAAAATTTCCCAGCTCTGCTTCAAAGGTAGGCCGGCGCCTTACTGGCAGCCTTCGACCTCACCGTCGACGATGCCTTCGAACACACCCTGATTGTCGAAAGCGACTTTCTGACCGGATTTCAGAACGACCGTCTGCCCCGTAGCCTTCGAGGTCAGCACGACTTCGTAAGTTTCGCCGTGCGGGCCGTACTCAACTGATGTAGCGCCCTCGCCGCCTTCACCGACCCACGTGCGGAAGATCGTGCCGCGAATGCCGATCGTGACCGTCGGCGTGTCGATCTTCACGTTGTCCTTAGGAATAGAGCCGGAAAGAAACCGGAAGAGACCCTTCGTGTAGCGAACCGTTTGTTTGCTCGCGCCACCTTGGCCGTAGACATATTCGTCAACGGTGAGCCGCGAATTCTGGCCCATCGTCAGCTTCGAGCCGTCGTTGAACGTGACCTCAAGAGCACCGCGGTCCGCGGTGACGAGCTCAGCGTTACGGATGATATTGTCTCGCAAACGCAGATCGCTGCGCGTGCCTTGCGCCGATTGCGAAGCGTTCGGAATAATTGCCGATGCGTTGCCGACGGCTTCGGCCTTAAGCTCGCTCTGCGCAAACAGAACGAGCGCCGCGAGTGCGGTTGCTGCAAACTTCTTCAAGGTGGCTCTCCCCCGGGGTGAGAAGAACGGTGCGCCGAGTGTCCCGACTCGACGGACCGTTAAAAACAGCCTGACCGTATCGACAGAATGCGCGATTTGCCAAGGGTTCTAGCGGATATTCTTACCCTTCATTGCGTTTTCACTCACGGGTTGCGAGCTTCATTGCGTCTCTTGCGTTAAGCATGATCGCCGCCTTTCGGAGTACTTCGTCCGGCTGGGCGGCAAAGTTCCCAATCACGCTATTGTAAATTGAACAATAGCGCTGATTTCCTATATGTAAGCGCCCTGGGGCTTGTGGCTGGGCGTCGCAGCGCGAAGATTCAGACGGATCAAAACAAGAACATCCGCTAGGACAGCAGTCCTCGCGACCTTTCTGCAACGTATCCGGTTCATAATCCGGTCGAGCGATTCATAGAGAGTGCAATGAGTGAAAACACCGAAGGCAGGCCGCGTACGCCGATTCGTCGTTCGTACGTCATCGCCGGAATCATCCTTGTCGTGCTCGCAGTTTGGGTCGCGTCCGGCGCACTGAACCGTTCGGACAAGGAAGCGGGCGGCAACACGGCCAAAGTCGATATCGCGGCATCGGCCGCGACCGATCCGAAAGCAAACCCCACCGACGCCAAAGAAAAAGCCGGCGCAACGCAAAAGCCGTCGGTGCGCGTACGATCGATCACCGCCGAAACGCGTCAGCGCGAACTGACCGTGCGCGGCAAAACCGAAGCACTGCGCAAGGTTCAAGTGCGCGCGGAAACGTCCGGTACGATCGCTGCCATCCGCGCGGATAAGGGCGCCGTCGTCAAAGCCGGCGCTACCATCTGCGAACTCAAAGTCGACGCGCGCATGGCGATGCTCAACGAAGCACGCGCGAACCAGACGCAATATCGATTGCAATTCGAAGCGTCGAAAAAGCTGAAAGAGAAAGGGTTTCGTTCCGATACCTCGACTGCAGCCGATCTCGCGCGCTATCAGGCCGCGAAAGCGCAAGTCGAGCGCATGGAAAAGGAACTCGAGAACACGAAGATCAAAGCGCCATTCGACGGTGTGGTCGACGACCGCATGGTCAACGTGGGCGACTACCTAGCGCCAGGTCAGGTGTGCGCGATGGTCGTCGATCAGGATCCGTTCCTGGTTGTTGGCCAAGTGTCCGAGAAGGACATTCTGGAAGTCCATATCGGCGACACGGGCTGGGCGAAGCTCATCACGGGTGAGCGCATCGAGGGTAAAGTCCGCTTCGTCGCCAAGAGCGCCGACAACGCGACACGAACATTTCGTATGGAACTCGAAGTCGCCAATCCGGCAGGCGCAATCCGCGACGGCGTGACGGCCGAGATTCACATCAACTCGAACAAGGTCGAAGCCCACCGCATTTCGCCGGCAATCTTGTCGCTCGACGAGAAGGGCGGCGTCGGCGTGCGCATTTTAGACGCGACCAAACACGTGCGCTTCATGCCCGTGCAAATTCTGGGCGACAGCCCTGAAGGCGTGTGGGTCACGGGTCTACCCAAGACAGTCACGATCATCACTGTCGGCCAGGAATACGTGATCAACGGCCAAGAAGTCGACGCCACGCCGGAAAACAAGGCCACGCAGTCATGACGCATATTGTCGACTGGGCAATTGCGCGTTCGCGGCTGACGCTCAGCGCGCTGCTGGCGGTCATCATTCTTGGCACGGTCGCCTATATGTCGATCCCCAAGGAAGCCGACCCGGATATCCCGCTGCCCTTCTTCCAAGTCATCGTCGCGCTTCAAGGCGTGAGCGCGGAAGACGCCGAGCGCCTGATCGTGCGGCCGCTGGAAACGCAGCTGAAATCCATCGAAGGACTAAAGGAACTGCGGGGCATCGCCTCTCAGGGACAGGGCGTCATCACGCTCGAATTCGACGTAAACTTCAACAAAGACCGCGCCATGCAAAAAGTGCGCGACGCGGTCGATGCGGCCAAGCCCAAGCTGCCGCGCGAAGCGGAAGAGCCGTTCATCTACGAGGCGAACACGTCGGATCAGCCGATCATTTCGCTCATCCTCTCCGGAAACGTGCCCGAGCGTACGTTGCTCCACACGGCCAAGCGCCTCAAGCGCGACATCGACGCGATGCCCGGAGTTCTTGCTGCGGACTTGTCGGGACAACGCGAAGAACTGCTCGAAGTCACAATCGATCCGACCCGCCTCGACAGCTATGGCATCTCGAGCGAAGACCTGTTCCGTCTCGTCGTCGCAAACAACCAACTGATCGCGGCCGGCTCGCTCGACACCGGCAAAGGCCGCTTTGCCGTCAAAGTGCCGGGTCTCTTCGAAACCGCCGACGACGTGTTGCGCTTGCCGATCAAAGTCAAAGGCGACGGCGTCGTTCGGCTCGGAGATCTCGCACAAGTCAGCCGCACGTTTTATGATGCCAACACCTACGCTCGCTACAACGGGCAACCCGCCATCAGCGTCGAAGTAAAAAAGCGCACCGGCGCCAACATCGTCAGCACAATCAAGACTGTCCGCGACTATATCGAAAAAATGCGGGCGAACCTGCCACCCGGCATCAAGCTCGCTTATTCCGGCGACCAATCGTACTGGATCGATTCGCAACTCACGCAGCTCACCAACGCAATCCTGCTCGCGGTCTCGCTCGTCATGATCGTTGTCGTGGCCTCGCTCGGTTGGCGTTCGGGCCTCATCGTCGGCGTTTCGATTCCAACATCATTCCTAATCGGCTTTTTGTGCCTTTGGTTCGGCGGTTGGACGCTGAACATGATGGTGCTGTTCGGCATGGTCATCACCGTAGGCCTGCTCGTCGACAACGGCATTATCGTCGTCGAATATGCCGACCGCAAAATGACCGAGGGCTTCTCAAAACGCGAAGCCTTCTCGGAAGGCGCGCGCCGCATGTTCTGGCCAGTGGTGTCCTCAACTGCCGCAACCCTTGCCGCCTTCGCACCATTGCTTTTTTGGCCCGGCATTCCGGGCAAGTTCATGAGCTTCATTCCGATCACCGCGATCTTCGTTATGACCGCGTCGATGATCGTGGCGCTGCTGTTCCTTCCCACGATCGGAGCGCTCTTCGGCAAGCCCGAGCCGCCCGATCCGCGCATGGAACGCGCGATCAAGCTCTCCGAAACCGGAAATATCTATGAGATCGAAGGGCTCTCCGGTCTCTACGCCCACCTCGTCACGTTCGCAGTGCGTCACCCGCTTCTGGTCATCGCCACGGCTATCGCCTCGTTGGTGGCGGTCATTTTCGCATTCGGCATATTCAGCAAAGGCACCGAATTCTTCGTCGATCAAGACGCCGACTTCGCGCAGGTCATGGTCCGCGCCCGCGGCAATCTTTCGGCGGACGAAAAGCGCGACCTCGTTATTGAAGCGGAACGCCGCGTGCTCGGCGCCAAAGGCGTCCAAGGCTTCTATACCGTCACCGGCCAGGGTGGCGGCGGACGCGGCGGCGGTCCGGTCGACACGATCGGGGTCGTCAACGTTGAACTCCTACCCTACCGCGAGCGTGGGCCGTCGAAGTACATCATGGCCGACATCCGCAAAAGGCTCGAGGGCATCCCGGGCGTCCAAGCAGAACTACAAGAACAACAAGGCGGCCCCGGCGGCGGCAAGGACATTCAGATCGAAATGGGCTCGGAGAACTACAAAGAGCTCGACCGCGTTGTCGCCGCCGTCCGCACCTACGGCGGCACGATGCCGGGCCTCGTCGACGTCGAAGACTCGCGCCCGCTTCCTGGCATCGAGTGGAACATCAAACTCGACCGCGAACAGGCTGGCCGCTTCGGAGCCGATGTTGGCACAGTCGGCGCCGCCGTTCAGCTCGTCACAAACGGCATCAAGATCGGCGAATACCGTCCCGACGACTCCGACGACGAAATCGACATCCGCGTGCGCTTCCCGAAGGGCGAGCGTGGCATTTCGGCCCTCGACCAGCTGCGCATCAACACACGCGACGGCGCAATACCAATCACCAATTTCGTCTCACGCACGGCCGAGCAACAAACGACCCGCTTTGAGCGCATTCAAGGCGTTCGCGTCTGGCGCGTGCGCGCGAACGTCGTCAAGAACAATCCGAAATTTAACACGAACGAGCGGATCGGCGAGTTCAAGAAATGGATCGCAGCACAAAACTTCGACCCCTCAGTTAGCGTGAAATTCCGCGGCTCGAACGAAGAGCAAGACAAGTCGGCGCAGTTCCTTATCGTGGCGTTCGCAATGGCGTTGCTCGTGATCGCCGGCATCCTCATCGTTCAGTTCAACAATTTCTGGCACGCATTCGTCGTCCTGACCGCCGTCATCTTTTCCGTTATCGGCGTGCTGCTGGGAATTTTGATCCAGGGTCAGATGTTCTCGATCATCATGACGGGCACGGGCATCGTTGCCTTAATGGGCGTGATGGTGAACCACAACATCGTGCTCGTCGATACGTTCCATCACTTGATTGACCAAGGCTTCAAGCCGATGGACGCGATCATCCGTTCGGGCGTACAGCGTCTGCGTCCCGTCATATTGACGACCGTGACGGCGATGCTGGGCTTGCTACCTTTGATGTTCAAGTTCGACGTCGACTTTTTCACGCGCGCCGTCCACTTCGGCGGCCCGAGCTCCGATTGGTGGGTGCCGTTTGCGACGGCCATCGTCTACGGTATGGGCTTCTCGACCTTGCTCACCTTGTTCGTGACCCCGGCGATGCTCGCCATTGAGCAGCGGTACTGGGCACGCGACAGGCGGCAGTGGGGCGAAATGGGTGTGGCCACGGCGCCTGCACCGGCCGAGTAGTTCAAATCTGCGCGGACCGCAGCCGCAGCGCGTTACCGATGACGCTGACCGAACTCAGCGCCATCGCCGCCGCGGCGATGATGGGGCTCAAGAGCAAACCGAAAGCCGGGTAAAGCACGCCGGCTGCGATCGGCACGCCGGCAAGGTTGTAGGCAAAGGCAAAGAACAAGTTCTGCCGGATGTTGCGCATAACTGCGGCAGATAGCGCCCGCGCCCGTACGATGGACGAGAGGTCGCCTTTGACCAACGTGACGCCGGCGCTTTCCATCGCAACGTCGGTCCCCGTCCCCATCGCGATCCCGACGTCGGCAGCCGCCAACGCGGGCGCATCGTTGATGCCATCGCCAGCCATCGCAACGCGGCGCCCCTCGCGCCGCAGTCGCTCGACGACGGCAGCCTTCTGATCCGGCAGCACATCGGCGATCACCTCGTCGATGCCGAGTTTGAGCGCGACCGCATGCGCCGTCGCCGCGTTGTCCCCGGTCAGCATGACAACCCGCACGCCCGCACTTTTCAACCGCTGTATCGCGTCAGGCGTCGTCGTCTTGATCGGATCGGCAACCCCAACAACGCCCGCCGCAACACCGCCGATGGCCACAAGCACCGCTGTTGCACCCTCTGCGCGCAGGCGATCCGCCAGGGGTTCCAGCACCGTGGTGTCGATCCCTTGATCCAAGAAGAGCTTGGCATTCCCGATTGCAACGCGATGGCCATCGACCTCGCCGACAGCACCTTTGCCAATCACAGCGTCGAACGATGACGCCACCGGCACCGACAATCCGTCCCGCACCGCGGCGGCCACGATCGCTGCCGCCAACGGATGTTCGCTTGATCGCTCCAGCGCCGCCGCGAGCCGCAGGAGATCGCTCCGCGCGACACCGCCCACGACCTCGACCGCCACAACCTTCGGCTTGCCTTCAGTCAGCGTGCCGGTCTTATCGACGACCAGCGTGTCGATACGCTCAAGCCGTTCAAGCGCCTCGGCGGCCTTGATCAGAATCCCCGCCTGCGCGCCGCGTCCCACGCCCACCATGATCGACATCGGCGTCGCAAGCCCCAGCGCGCACGGACACGCGATAATCAAAACCGCGACCGCAGCGATCAGCCCATACGTGAAGCGCGGCTCCGGCCCCCACACACTCCAAGCAACAAACGCCATAACAGCGACCGCAATCACGGCAGGCACGAACCATCCGGACACCTGATCAGCCAAACGCTGGATCGGCGCACGGCTGCGCTGTGCCTTGGCAACCATCGCCACGATCTGCGCCAGCATCGTCTCTGCGCCGACTTTCTCCGCGCGCATGACGAACGAGCCAGACTGGTTCACCGTACCGCCGATCACGGCGTCACCGGTGGCCTTAGCGACGGGGATTGGCTCACCCGTCACAAGCGCTTCGTCAACATTGCTGCGCCCCTCGACGATGATGCCGTCCACCGGCACGAGCGCGCCCGGCCGTACGCGCAGTCGGTCGCCCTTCATCGCATGCGCGAGCGGAACTTCTTCGTCGCTGCCATCTGCGCGAACGCGAACCGCGACCTTCGGCGCGAGATTGAGCAGCGCACGAATGGCCCCACCGGTACTCTCCCGCGCCCTGAGCTCCAACACCTGACCCAGCAGCACCAGCACGGTGATCACGGCGGCGGCTTCGAAATAAACCGCGCCCCGAAATGCCGCCGGAAACAGCGCCGGCATCGCGGTCGCGACGACGCTGTAGAGCCACGCGACGCCCGTTCCCATCGCAATCAGCGTGAACATGTTCAAGTGGCGACTGACGAGCGATTGCCAACCGCGCACGAAGAACGGCCACCCGCACCACAACACCACAGGCGTCGCGAGAGCGAACTGCACCCAATTGCTCGCGCTCTGCGCCAACACCATGTGCAGGTCCGTCAGATGCCCGCCCATCTCCAGCGCGACGACAGGAACGCTGAGCGCCGCGCCGATCCAAAACCGCCGCGTCATGTCGCGAAGTTCGGGGTTCGCTCCTTCCTCCGATGCGACCGACAAGTCTTCCGGCTCCAGCGCCATCCCGCATTTCGGACAAGCACCCGGTCCGACCTGACGAACTTCCGGATGCATCGGGCACGTATAGACCGCGCCCGCCTTCACCGGCGGAGCGGGAACTGCGGCAGGTTTCAAGTAGACATCGGGGTCAGCGACGAACTTCTCGCGGCACCGCGGATTGCAAAAGTAATGCGTCGTCCCCGCATGGTCGGCGCGATGCTTCGCCGTCGCCGGATCGACCATCATCCCGCAAACGGGATCTTTGACCTTGCCGACGCTGTGATCGTGCGCAGCATCGTGGGATGCATGCAGTGTCATGACCGGCCGCTTATAGCACCGGAGTTGCCGCAGAACCCGGCCCGTTTCCGCCAGCGACTGCGACCTACTTGCATCTTTCCCCAACAATTGCGACTGACTATCAGTAACGATCCGGTCCTCGGTGGGAAATCACAATGAAATACGCACTCGCGGTGGCGGCCATCGCCGTCACCTCCGTTCTCGCCCTTCCTGTTGCTGCCGACGACGTTCCGACGTTCGAAATCGCGATCAAGAATCATAAGTTCGAACCATCGACGCTTGAAGTGCCCGCGAACAAGAAGATCAAGTTGATCGTCAAGAATCAAGACGCAACGCCCGAAGAGTTCGAGTCCTACGAACTGAATCGCGAAAAGGTCATCCCAGGGAATTCGCAAGGCGTCATCTTCATCGGCCCGCTAGAGCCAGGCACTTACCCCTATTTCGGTGAGTTCAACATGGCGACAGCCAAAGGAAACATCGTCGCGAAATAGCGATTTGCCAAGGAACGTACCGTGTTTGCATCCGCCCTCATTATCTTTCGCGAAGTTCTCGAAGCAGCGCTCGTACTCTCCATCGTCGCCGCCGCGACGAAGCTGGTGGCGGGACGCGACCGTTGGCTGGCGTTCGGCGTCGGCGGCGGCGTCCTCGGTGCGCTCATAGTTGCGGCGTTCGCGAGTCAAATCTCCGAGGCGATGGAAGGTGTCGGTCAAGAGATTTTCAACGCAGGCGTTCTCTTGATCGCCGTCGCGATGCTTGGCTGGCACAACGTTTGGATGCAACAGCACGGCCGCGAACTGGCCGCGCGTATGGCCGCGGTCGGCAACGCGGTCGCCGCAGGTAGCCAGCCGCTCTACGCCGTCGCCCTGGCCGTTGGCCTTGCGGTCCTGCGCGAAGGATCGGAAGCCGTGTTATTTCTCTACGGCATAGCCAGTGGTGGAGCGACATTCGCCGACTTGGTTCTGGGCGGTGCGCTGGGCTTAGCACTTGGCGCGGCTGTCGGTTACGCACTCTATGCCGGCCTTCTCAAACTCTCGACGCGCCACCTCTTCGGTATCACAAGCTGGATGATCCTGCTGCTCGCGGCCGGCATGGCTGCCGGGGCTGCCAAATTCCTGACACAAGCCGACCTGCTGCCCGCCCTGGGCAACACGATCTGGGACACGTCCTGGCTGCTGCAGGAAAACAGCATCCCGGGCCAATTCCTGCACGTGCTCATCGGTTACGTCGCCCGCCCGTCGGGCATCCAGCTTTTGTTCTACATCGCTACCATCGTACTCATTGGGGGATTTATGATCGCGTTGAAACCCCGCATGCCGCGCATCGCACCCGGCGCCACCGCAGCACTCGTGGCAGCCGCGTTCGTAACACTTGGCGCAGCCACCACACGCGATGCGCAAGCGGGCTTCAAAGTCTATTCGCCCTACGTCGAGTACCACGAGTTCGAAATCGAGTATCGCCCGTCCGTGTCCATCGACGGCGACGATGCGAAGGACAACGAACAGAAGCATCCCCTCGGCTTCGGCTACGGTGTGACCGACTGGTGGTTCGTAGAACTGTACGGCATTTGGGAACGCGAACCCGGATCGGGCGAAGAAAACGCCTTCGCCGCCTTCGAGTTGGAGAACAAATTCCAACTCACGGACCCGGGCGAGTATTGGGCCGATTTCGGTTTGCTCGTCGAATACGAACGTACCGACTCCGGCAGCTCGCCTGACGAGCTTGCGGTCTCGCTCTTGTTTGCCAAGGACCTCGGCAAGTTCGAAGCGACGTACAATGTCGAATTCGCGCGCCTGATTGGGAACGGAGCAACCGATGACGTCGAACTCGCCCATCGTTTCCAATTGAAGTACCGGCTTGATCCCGCCTTCGAACCCGCAATCGAAGTCTTCGGCGAATTCGGACCAATCGGCGATATGCCAGGGTTCGATGAGCAAGAGCACTACATCGGCCCGGTCGCCACGGGTGCGATCGCGCTGAACGATAGCGGCACGAAGCTGAAGTACAACGCAGGCTACTTGTTCGGCGTCAGCGACGAAGCCGCCGATGGCGTCGTCAAAGCAATCATCGAGTTGGAGATACCGCTCTAACGGGCGGTCACTCTCCCGCGGCGGCGGCAGCGGGCTGCACCCGCGCCGCCTCCGGATTGACTGTCGGGTCGGCCTCCGCTTCCTGAAGCTTCTCGCGGGCCGCAGCCGCCTCGCGCTGGCGGTTCCACATAGCCGCATAGGCGCCGCCCTTGGCCAGCAGCTCGCCGTGCCGCCCCCGCTCGACGATCCGCCCCTGGTCCAGTACCAAAATCTCGTCCGCATCGACGACCGTCGAAAGGCGGTGCGCGATGACAAGCGTCGTGCGATTGCGCGACACCTCTTTCAGCGCCGACTGAATCTCTCGCTCCGTGTGCGTATCGAGGGCTGACGTCGCCTCGTCGAGCAGCAGGATCGGCGGGTTCTTCAGGATCGTCCGCGCGATCGCGACGCGCTGCTTCTCGCCGCCCGAGAGCTTCAAGCCCCGCTCGCCAACCATCGCGTTGAAACCGTCGGGAAGCTGCTTGATGAATGGCTCTATCTGCGCCAACCGTGCGGCTTGCTCGATCTCTCCATCGCCAGCCTCGATGCGGCCATATCGGATATTGTAGCGGATCGTATCGTTGAAGAGCACCGTATCCTGCGGCACGATCCCGATCGCCGCGCGAACGGAGTCCTGAGTCACATCGCGAATATCCTGCCCGTCGATGGTGACACGGCCCGATTTCACTTCGTAGAAGCGATAGAGAATGCGTGAGATCGTCGACTTGCCAGCCCCCGACGGGCCGACGACGGCAACGGTCTTACCTGCCGGAACGGTGAAGCTCACGCCTTTGAGGATCGTACGCTCGGGGTCATAGGCAAACGTCACGTCTTCGAACCGAACGTCGCCACCCGTCACCTTCAGCGGCAGGGCGCCCGGCTTGTCTTGCACCTCTTGCGGCACGCCGAGAACATCGAACATCTTCTCCATGTCGATGAGCGCTTGGTTGATTTCCCGGTACACGGTGCCGAGCAGATTGAGCGGCACATAGAGCTGCGTCAAAAACCCGTTGACGACCACCAGGTCGCCGATCGTCATAATGCCTTGCGAGACGTGATAAGCGGCCAACACCATCACGGCGACGAGCCCGCACACGATGATGATCGCCTGCCCCGTGTTCAGCACGGAGAGCGACATCTGCGCCTTCTCCGACGCCTCGGCAAAGCGCACCATCGCCTTGTCGTAACGCGACGCCTCATGCCCCTCGTTGTTGAAGTATTTGACGGTCTCGTAGTTGAGCAGGCTGTCGACCGCCTTGGTGTTCGCCTCGGTGTCGCTGTCGTTCATCTGGCGCCGGATCGCGGTACGCCACTCGGTGACGCTGATCGTGAACCAACCGTAAAGCAAGACGGTCACGACCGTGATCGCGACGTAGCCCCAATGATAGACCCACAACAAATAGCTGCAGACGAGCACAAGCTCCAAGATCGTCGGCGCGATCGAAAACAGCACGTAGAACAAAAGGACGTCGATGCCCTTCGTGCCGCGCTCGATCACGCGCGTAAGGCCGCCAGTCTTCCGCTCAAGATGAAACCGCAGCGATAGCGCATGCACATGGCGAAACGTCTTGGCGGCGACCGACCGCACAGCCTCGTAGACGGCCTTCGCGGCGATGGCGTCGCGCAACTGCGCCAGCCCCTGCATCACGATGCGCGCGACGCCGTAAGCCACGATAAACCCGATAGCAATCCCGACCGCCTGAACCGCGGGGCTCTGCGGGCTCAGAGCATCGATCGCTTTGCCGTAGAGCAGCGGAAACGCGAGCGTCGCGACTTTCGCGAGCACGAGCGCCACCATCGCAAGCCCGATGCGAATCTTGAGGTCGACCCGTCCTTCCGGCCACAGATAAGGCAGAAGTGTGCGAACGGGAGAAAACCGTGACTGCCCTCGATGAGCGTCGCCGGCGGCTGCAGTAGAACGTCCAGGAGATGGCGGCAT
>JANLXP010000408.1:0-5896 GCA_031365165.1 Alphaproteobacteria bacterium | reverse complement strand
GTCAGCGTCAGATTGTGCGCCTTCAGTGCAGCAAGCACGGGCGCCGCTTCGGACGGATCCACGATGGCGACTTTGTTCGTCGCGGGCTCGTGCACCAGATAGGCGTAGTTGTCGCTGAGGCAGGGGACGAGGTGAATGTTCAGCATGATCAGCTCGAGATGTTGTAGGCGGCGAGAGCTGCCATGTTGACGATGTCGCTCATCGTTGCGCCGAGTGGGGCGATCTGCACCGACTTCGACATGCCGACGAGGAGCGGGCCGATGACGGTCGCACCGCCGATCACTTCCGTCATCGTGGTCGAAATGGACGCGGAGTGGATGGCCGGCATGATCAGGACGTTGGCAGGTTCCTTCAAGCGGCTGAAGGGATAGCGCGCGAGGCGAAGCTCGGCGTCGAGCGCGATGTCGGCGTTCATTTCACCGTCGTATGCGAAGTCGACGTTTCGCTTGTCGAGGATATCAACTGCCTCGCGCACGCGCTGCGAACGTTCGCCCCACGGTTGGCCGAAGGTCGAGTAGGCGAGGAGGGCGACGTGCGGTTCGTAGCCGAAGCGGCGGACGACCGCTGCCGTCTGCACGGTGATGTCAGCAAGCACGTCGGGTTCCGGCATTTCGTGCACGTTGGTGTCGGCAACGAAAACTGTGCGGGCACCGGCCAGGATGATCGAGACGCCCATCAGACGCTCGCCCGGCTTGGGATCGAGAACGTGGCGGACGTCGGCCAGGGCCACGGAGTAATGGCGCGTCACGCCGGTCACCATCGCGTCGGCGTGGCCGGCCGCCACGACCGAGGCCGCGTAGATATTGCGGTCGAGCGTCACTTGCCGCAGGCAATCGCGATGAAGCGCGCCGCGGCGCTGCCAACGTTTGTAGAGTGCGTCGGCGTATTCCGCGGTGCGCGGGCTTTCGCGGGCGAATTGCACCTCGAGTTCGCGGAACTCTTCGATGCCGGCTTGGCGCGCTGTTTCCTTGATCCGCTCGGGATCGCCGACCAGGATTGCTTTGCCGAGGCCGGAGGCTTGGTACGAAAGCGCCGCGCGGATCACGGCCTCTTCTTCACCTTCTGCGAAGACGACGCGCTTTGGCTGCATGCGTACGCGGGCGACGACGCGTTGCACGATCGAGGCAACAGGGTCGAGGCGCGAGGCGAGTTCGTTCGAATAGCGATCGAGGTCGGCGATCGGCTTGCGCGCGACGCCCGAAGCCATCGCGGCTTTGGCAACGGCGACGGGGACGCGTGAGATCAGCCGCGGGTCGAACGGTACGGGGATGATGTAGTCGGGGCCGAATTTCGGGCGGCTTCCGAGATAAGCGGCGGCGACTTCGTCGGGGACGTCTTCGCGTGCGAGTTCGGCCAACGCGTTGACGGCTGCGATCTTCATCTCATCGTTGATCGTTCGGGCGCGCACGTCGAGTGCGCCGCGGAAGATGTAGGGAAAGCCCAGAACGTTGTTGACCTGGTTCGCGTAGTCGGAGCGGCCGGTGGCGATGATCGCATCGCTGCGCACGGCGCGCACATCCTCGGGCGTGATTTCCGGGTCGGGGTTGGCGCAGGCGAAGATCAAGGGCTTTGGCGCCATTGATTTGACCATTGCTTGGGTCATTGCGCCGGCTACGGAGAGGCCCAAGAACACATCTGCACCTTCCAACGCCTCCGACAGCGTGCGCGCCTTGGTCGTGACGGCGTGTGCCGACTTCCACTGATTCATGCCTTCGGTGCGACCTTTGTAGATCACGCCTTTGGTGTCGCAGAGGATCGCGTTTTCGTTCGGCATGCCCATGGCCTTGATGAGTTCAAGGCAAGCGATGCCGGCAGATCCCGCGCCGTTGACGACCATCTTGGCGGTTTTGATATCGCGCCCGGTTAGGTAGAGCGCGTTGATGAGGCCCGCCGCTGTGATGATCGCGGTGCCATGCTGGTCGTCGTGGAATACGGGGATGTCCATCAACTCGCGCAGGCGCTGCTCGATGATGAAGCAGTCGGGCGCCTTGATGTCTTCGAGGTTGATGCCGCCGAACGTTGGACCCAGGTAGCGCACGCAGTTGACGAATGCGTCGACGTCGGACGTGTCGACTTCGAGATCGATGGAATCGACATCGGCGAAACGCTTGAAGAGGACGGCCTTGCCTTCCATCACCGGCTTCGAGGCGAGCGGGCCGAGGTCGCCTAACCCTAGGATTGCAGTGCCGTTCGAGATCACGGCGACCAGGTTTCCCTTCGCGGTGTAGTCGTAAACTGTGGACGGATCTTCCGCGATCGCGCGCACAGGCACAGCCACGCCAGGCGAATAGGCGAGGCTCAAATCGCGCTGCGTCGCCATCGGTTTCGACGGGATGATTTCGAGCTTGCCAGGCTTGGGTTGGCTATGAAAAAGAAGGGCTTCTTGATCCGTGAATGGACGCTTTTTCGACATGGACCTGCCGTGTTGTTCGCGTGGGGCGCGGAGCCGTCCCCGAGCGGGCCGTTTCCTCTTGGCTCTGAATACCTGCGCGGCGCCTCGGGACACAAGGGTTTGTGCAGCCTCACCGCGTCCGCGAAGGGGCGTTAGGACGCCTTGATGAGCCAGGTTTCAGCCCCGCAAGCCGAGCGCGAGGAAGAACGCGCGACGCCGATGATGACGCAGTTCCTGGCTATCAAGCGGGAGCATGCGGATTATCTGCTGTTCTACCGGATGGGCGATTTCTACGAGTTGTTCTTCGACGACGCTGTGAAGGCGTCGGCGGCGCTGGACATTGCGCTGACCAAGCGCGGCAAGCACAACGACGCCGACATTCCGATGTGCGGCGTGCCCGTGCACTCGTCGGAGAGCTATTTGCTCACGTTGATCCGCAAGGGGTTTAAGGTTGCGGTGTGCGAGCAAGTCGAGGACCCGGCGGAGGCGAAGAAGCGCGGGTCCAAGTCCGTTGTGGCGCGCGAGGTTGTGCGCGTGGTGACGCCAGGGACGCTCACCGAAGATCAGCTGCTGACAGCACGCCGGCACAACTACCTTGCGACGCTTGCGCGTGCTGGTGGGGCTTATGCGCTTGCGTGGGCGGACATATCCGATGGGTCGTTCCACGTGACGGCGGTCGAGCCCGCGATGTTGCTTCAGACCTTGGCGCGCATTGAGCCCGCTGAGTTGTTGGTACCCGATGCGCTGGCGACGGAGGCGCAGATCGCGGCGTTGGTGCGTGAGATGGGCGCGCGGGCGACGTTGCTGCCGGCGCTCAAGTTCGACTCGTCGGTCGGCGAGCGATTGTTGAAGTCGCATCTGAATGTTGCGGCGCTTGATGCGTTCGGCAGCTTTTCGCGCGCCGAGATTGCGGCTGCCGGCGCGTTACTCGGCTATTTGGAGCTGACGCAGAAGGGCAAACTTCCCGCCTTGTCGCCGCCGCGCCAGCAGGCGCAAACGCATGTTATGGCGATGGATGCGGCGACGCGGCGCAATCTTGAGCTCGTGCAGACGTTGTCCGGCGAGTTTCAGGGAAGCTTGCTTGCCACCATCGACCGGACGTTGACGGCGGCTGGCGGGCGCGAACTTTCGGAGAGACTTCTCGCACCGCTGACCGATGTCGGCGCGATCGAAGCGCGCCTCGACGGTGTCGATCATTTCGTCCGGAACACGCCGTCGCGTGAGGCGACGCGCGGCGTGCTGCGGCGGATGCCGGATATGGCGCGCGCGTTGTCGCGGCTCAGCGTCGATCGCGGTGGGCCTCGCGATCTTGGTGCGGTCAAAGACGCGCTGGCGCTGGCGGATGTTCTGGCCGAGGCGGTGGCGCGGAACGACGGCGCGTTGTCGGGCTTGCCGCAATCGTTGGCGCGGGAACTGAAGCGGTTGGAGGAAACGGGTGCTGCGGTTCGCGCGCTTTCTGGGAAGCTCGACCGCGTGCTCGGCCCCGATTTGCCGATGTTGGCGCGCGATGGCGGTTTCGTGGCGTCCGGTGCGCACGAACGTCTCGATGCGGCGCGGACGCTGCGCGACGATGCGCGGCGCGTGATTGTCGAACTCGAAGGCCGCCTCAAGGACGAGACTGGGATCGGCTCGCTGAAAGTGCGGCACAACGGCGTGCTCGGCTATCACATCGAGATAACCTCAGCGAACGCGGAAAAGCTGAAGACAACGGAGGCGGGCCGCGCATTCATTCACCGGCAAACCACGGCGCAGGCGCAGCGGCACACGAACGCCGAGCTTTCCGACCTTGCGTCGAAGATTGCGGATGCCGCGGGCGAGGCGCTCGCGATCGAGTTGCAGCTGTTCGATCAATTGGTTGACGACGTGAAGGGCGCGAGCGGTGCCTTGAGCGAGATCGCCGGGGTCGTGGCGCGTTTCGACGTTCTTGCCGGGCTCGCCGATCTTGCGGTCGAAGCGGACTTCGTGCGGCCTTCGATCGGTTCGGGGCTTGCGTTCAAGATTTCGCGCGGGCGGCATTCCGTGGTCGAAGCTGCGTTGAAGCGCGACGCACAAGGGTTTGTCGCTAACGATTGCGATTTGTCCGGCAACGGCGTCGGGCGGCTCTGGCTCGTGACGGGGCCGAACATGGCGGGCAAGTCGACCTATCTTCGGCAGAACGCGTTGATCGCGATCTTGGCGCAGGCGGGTTCGTTCGTGCCGGCCGCGAGCGCAGAGATCGGGATCGTCGACCGGCTGTTCAGCCGTGTCGGCGCTGCCGACGATCTTGCGCGCGGTCGCTCCACGTTCATGGTCGAGATGGTCGAGACGGCCGCGATCCTCAATCAAGCGACGGAGCGGTCGCTCGTCATCCTCGACGAGATCGGCCGCGGCACGGCAACGTTCGACGGCTTGTCGATCGCGTGGGCGACAGTCGAGCGGTTGAACAGCGTCAATCGCTCGCGCACGCTGTTCGCGACGCACTATCACGAGTTGACGGGGTTGGCGCAGCGGTTGGACGGTGTCGCGAACGTCACCGTGCGCGTGAAGGAGTGGCAGGGCGGGATCGTGTTCCTGCACGAGGTTGTGCCTGGCGCGGCCGATCGCTCGTACGGCATTCAGGTCGCGAAGCTCGCCGGGCTGCCTCAGGACGTCTTGAAGCGGGCGCAGGATGTACTGCACGCGCTTGAGCGCGGCGATAGCGGGCGGCGCGCGAAAACAATGGTCGACGAATTGCCGTTGTTTGCGGCTGCGGCGCCTGCGCAAGCTCCGCTCCAAGATTCGGAAGTGGAAACACGGTTGAAGGCGCTTAACGTCGACGAGCTTAGTCCGCGTGACGCGATGCAAGTGCTCTACGATCTTAAATCGCTCACTAAGGAGTAAATGTATGGACGGCTTTCAGATGTCCGATTGGGTTGCCGTCGCGTCGGCGGGGGTTTCGGTTCTGGCATTGGTGCTCAACATCGTCATCACTTCGCGGCAGACGCGGGTGAGCGTCGAAACCTTCAAGTTCAACAACGACACGCAATTGATGAACTGGGCCAATCGCGTCGTGGTCGCGATGGCGGAGGCTTATCACCTGACCGCCAAGACGGATGTGCACGCGTTGGCGACTGACCTCTCGGCGCTGATCGACGAGGGACGCTGGTATTTTCCCAACAAGGGCAAGAAGGACGCCGACAATGAGAAGCCCGGTGCCTATCGTGGAAACCGGCAGGTTGTGCTCGACTATATCGTCGCGGTTTACGACGCGATCGTTGCGATGCCGAATGCGGACGAGCAAGCGTGGCAAAAACACATGGCAAGCATTCACGAAGCGCGGCGCCGCTTCGTGTCGGAGATTCAGCAAGCGGTCGATCCGCGCCGGCGGGCTTGGGTCATGGATCGGTTCAAGAAGTTCTAGGTGATGGCGAAGTTTCCAATTGAAGGCGGTTGCTCGTGCCGGGCGGTGCGGTACCGAATGATGACCAAGCCGCTCTTCGTGCACTGCTGTCATTGCACGTGGTGCCAGAGGGAGACGGGTTCGGC
>JANLXP010000392.1:0-1313 GCA_031365165.1 Alphaproteobacteria bacterium | reverse complement strand
ATGCGTCACGGCGGTTCTGGCGATACCAGTTCCGTTCGTTGTCGCTGCCCCAATTGTGCCAGCGGCGCTCACGGTCGTAGTAGCCGTCTTCGTAGGCGAACACGACACCACCGAGCTGGACGGTGAAGTCCGGCCCGTTGTTGCCGTAGGCGTTGTTGCCTTCAACGCGCCAATCGTTACGCCGGCCTTCCCACCAATCGCGACGATTGCGATCGGTTTCCCGGTCGCGGCGCATCTCGTAGTACGTCCGCGAATTGTTGCGGCGATACCATTCGCGCTGGTTGTCGTTACCCCACGTGTGCCAACGGCGCTCGCGGTCGTAGTAGCCATCTTCATAAGCGAACACGACACCACCGAGCTGGACGGCGAAGTCCGGCCCGTTGTTGCCTTCTACGCGCCAGTCGTTACGCCGGCCTTCCCACCAATCGCGACGATTGCGATCGTTGTCCCGGTCGCGGCGCATCTCGTAGTACGTCCGCGAATTGTTACGGCGATACCACTCGCGCTGGTTGTCGTTACCCCACGTGTGCCAACGGCGCTCGCGGTCGTAGTAGCCGTCTTCGTAAGCGAACACGACGCCGCCGAGCTGGACGGAGAAGTCCGGCCCGTTGTTGCCATAGGTGTTGCCACCCTGGCGCCAATCGTCACGCCGTCCATTCCACCAATCGCGGCGATAACGGTCGCGGTCGGCGTTGCGGCGCACGTGGAAATAGGACTCGCGCCGTTGCGCGCGATACCAGTTCCGTTCGGCGGTGCTGTGCCATCTGTGCCATCGGCGCTGCGTGTCGTAGTAACCATCGGCATAGCCGATGGCGACATCGCCGATCGAAATCGAGAAAGACGCGCGGGGGCGCGCTTCCGCCGGCACTGTCACCAATGTACCGGCCGCAAGAAGCGCCCCGGCGGCAACGAGGCCGTAGGTATATCTCTTCATTTTTATGATTTTCCTTTGTTGAGCTCGTCGAGAGGCATTCGTTCTTTGAGCTCGTCGACAGGCAACGTGCCTGGCCCCCATTAGTTGCATCGCCGCAGGCGATTGCTGACGCGGAAGGCCGAACGCCGCGCCCCACCCAAGCAAAAACCCCGGCGGCCTCAGCGGCTGCCGGAGTTCCATGAACGCGTGATGAATGACTTAGGTGCGATCGTGATCGTCGTCGTCGCGGTTGATTCAATCGCAGCATGCAGGGACACAAAAAGAAGAGGCCCATCCGTCGGTAAGGGGACTACCGATGGATGGGCCTTAAGACGCCGCGAGACGTCTGTGGTCGGCCCGCGACGAAACGATCCGGTTACTGAACCGGGGCAGGCGACGG
>JANLXP010000389.1:0-12840 GCA_031365165.1 Alphaproteobacteria bacterium | reverse complement strand
TGCACCGCGCGAACGCGTGTGGGCCGCGCTCAACGACCCGGAGGTTCTGCGTCAGGCGATCCCCGGGTGCGAAGACGTTAAGAAATTATCGGACACCGAACTTGAAGCTTCCGCACGTGCGAAGATCGGTCCGGTCAGTGCGCGCTTCACGGGGAAGGTCACGCTCTCCGATCTCAAGCCGCCGGAGAGTTACACGTTAACGGGTGAAGGTTCGGGTGGCGCGGCAGGTTTCGCGAAGGGCGAGGCGAAGGTCTCTCTCACGCCAGATGGCGACGCCACGATCTTGCGCTATGCGGTCAAAGCGATCATCGGCGGCAAGCTGGCGCAACTCGGTCAACGCCTCGTCGATGGTGCCGCGAAGAAGATGGCTGACGAGTTCTTCGAGAAGTTCTCCGACCTCGCCGGCGGACGGATCGAGATGCCGGCGCCTGCTTCGACGGTGACGGCGCGCGCGCCGGGGACACCGAAGGTCCCGCCGGGCGGCAACTTAGGCGCAAGGCTTACAGAGCCGCCGGCTTGGCTTCCTATCGCGATCATCGTCATCGCAATTGTCGTGGTTTTGGTTGTGGCGCTGCGCTAGCCGACGCTGTTGACCCTGACGGCGGGGCGCGAATACGCTTCGCCAGAACTTGACCTGCGGGACGATGCTGCCGCTGGCCGATATGAGCGCGCCCGCGCCCGGACCCAATACATAAGGAGACGCCGCATGCCCTCCGTTGCCATGACCGTGAACGGCAAACCCGTCAGCGGCGAGGTGGAAACACGCACCTTGCTCGTCCAATTTTTGCGCGAAAACCTGCGGCTCACCGGCACGCATGTCGGCTGCGATACCAGCCAATGCGGCGCGTGCGTCGTGCACGTGAACGGCAAGGCGGTGAAGTCGTGCACCATGCTGACCGTGCAGGCGGAAGGCGCGCAAGTGACCACGATCGAGGGCTTGGCCAAGGACGGCAAGCTGCATCCGGTGCAGGCGGCCTTTAAGGAGCATCACGGTCTGCAATGCGGCTTCTGCACGCCGGGGATGATCATGACGGCGGTCGATATGATCCGGCGCATCCCGAACCTTGATGAGAAGACCATCCGGGCTGAGCTCGAGGGCAATCTCTGCCGTTGCACGGGGTACCAGAACATCGTGAAAGCGATCGATGCAGCCTCCAAAGAGATGAAGGGGGCGCACGCATGACCGCACCCGTCATCGGCGCCTCCATCCGGCGCAAGGAGGACCACCGGTTCATCACCGGTCAAGGCCGCTACACGGACGACATCAACCGGTACGGACAAACGCACGCTTGCTTCGTCCGCAGCCCGCACGCGCACGCAAAGCTTCGCAGCATCGATACGAGTGCAGCGCGCGCTGCGGCCGGCGTCGTCGGTGTGTTAACAGGTGCCGACCTCGCCGCCGACAAGCTCGGCGGGCTGATCTGCGGCTGGATGATCACGTCGAAAGACGGCACGCCGATGAAGGCTGGGGCTCACCCTGCCCTCGCCGTCGATACCGTCCGCTACGTCGGCGACCACATTGCGATCGTCATTGCGGAAACTTACGCGCAGGCCAAAGACGCGGCCGAACTCGTAAAGATAGAGTACGAAGAACTGTCGGCTGTCGTCGATCCCGCGCACGCGCAAACGGCCGCGACGCAGATCCACGCCGAGGCACCGCACAACACGATCTACCAGTGGGAAATCGGCAATAAGCCAGAGACGGAGGCTGCGTTCGCGAAAGCCGCGCAGATCGTCAAGCTCGATCTGACGAACAACCGGCTGATCCCCAACGCGATGGAGCCGCGCGCGGCTGTCGGCGAGTATGACGATGCCACAGGTGGCTACACCTTATATGTGACGAGCCAGAACCCGCACGTCGCACGCCTTGTGATGTCGGCGTTCATCGGCATTGCACCGGAACACAAGCTGCGCGTCGTCGCACCAGATGTCGGCGGCGGCTTCGGGTCGAAGATCTTCATCTATGCCGAGGAAGTCGTTTGCACCTGGGCATCGAAGAAGGTCCGCCGGCCGGTGAAATGGACGGCTGAACGCTCGGAGTCGTTCTTGTCGGACGCGCATGGACGGGATCACGTAACGCATGCCGAGCTCGCGCTCGATGTGGATGCGAAGATGTTGGGCTTGCGCGTTAAGACCATCGCCAATCTCGGCGCTTACATGTCGACGTTCTCGTCGAGCGTGCCCACCTATCTCTATGGCACCTTGCTCTCCGGCCAATACGATCTGCCCGCAATCTACGCCGAGGTTGACGCGGTCTACACGAACACCGCCCCAGTGGACGCCTATCGTGGCGCCGGTCGGCCTGAGGCCACCTACGTTATCGAACGCATCGTCGAAGAAGCAGCGCGACAGCTGAAGCTCGACCCGGTCGTGTTCCGCCGTAAGAATTTCGTGCGCACGTTTCCGCACCAAACGCCCGTGATCATGAACTATGACGCCGGCGACTACGACGCCTCGCTGGACGCGGCGCTGAAGCTCGCCGACTACACCGGCTTCCCTGCGCGCCGGGCGGAAGCCAAAGCGCGCGGCAAGCTACGCGGCATTGGCCTTTCAACGTACATCGAAGCTTGCGGCTTAGCGCCTTCGGCGGCGGTCGGGTCGCTGGGTGCTGGTGTGGGTTTGTGGGAGTCGGCGGAGGTGCGCGTGACGCCGACGGGCGGTGTCGAGGTTTTTACCGGCGCGCACAGCCACGGCCAGGGCCACGAGACGACGTTTGCTCAGGTGGTTGCTGGCCGCCTCGGTATCCCAATGGAAAACGTCGAGATCATTCATGGTGACACGAACTCCGTGCAATTTGGCATGGGGACGTATGGCTCGCGCGCTGCCGTAGGTCTGACTGCAATTAGCCGGGCGCTTGATAAGATAGAGGCGAAGGCGAAGAAGATCGCGGCACACGTGCTCGAAGCCGCCCCCGCCGATATCGTGTTTGAGAACGGCGAGTTCAAAGTGGCGGGTACCGACCGCAAGCTCGCGTTCCATGAGGTGGCCCTCAACGCATATGTCGCGCACAAATTCCCCACCTCGGAAATCGAGCCGGGCTTGAAGGAAAGTGTGTTCCACGATCCGACAAATTTCACGTTCCCGGCCGGGACGCACATCTGCGAAGTCGAAATCGATCCCGATACCGGCGTGACGGTGATCGTGAACTTCACGGCGGTCGACGACTTCGGCAACGTGATCAACCCGATGATCGTCGAAGGTCAAGTTCAAGGCGGCATCGCCCAAGGCATCGGCCAGGCGCTTCTCGAGCACGGTGTGTACGACAAGGAGTCGGGGCAGCTGATCACCGGATCGTACATGGACTATGCGATGCCGCGGGCGGACGACTTGCCCAACTACAAACTTGGTTTCACGGTGACGCCGTGCCCGTCGAACCCGCTCGGCATGAAAGGCTGCGGGGAGGCCGGTGCCATCGCATCGCCCGCGGCCGTCATGAATGCCGTGACCGACGCGCTCGGCCTCAAAGAATTCAACATGCCCGCTACACCGTCGCGCGTGTGGGCAGCAATTCACCACACCCGCGCAGCTGCAGAATAAGGACAACAACCATGTACCAATTCCAATACTTCCGTCCGAAGTCGCTCGACGAAGCGCGCAAGCTCTATGAGAACAATGGCGACGCCAAGTTCCTT
Organism: Alphaproteobacteria bacterium; assembly: GCA_031365165.1. Classification (GTDB taxonomy): domain Bacteria; phylum Pseudomonadota; class Alphaproteobacteria; order Micropepsales; family Micropepsaceae; genus SZUA-430. The sequence continues at coordinate 9,208 of JANLXP010000389.1, read as the reverse complement.
GCGGGCGGGCAAACGTTGATCCCGACGTTGAAGCAGCGGCTCGCTCAGCCGACAGCGCTGATCGACCTCGGCGGGATTGCGATGAGCGGCATCAAGGCCGCGGGCGGCGTGGTGACAATTGGTGCGGGGACGAAGCACTTCGACGTCGCTTCGTCAGCGGATGTTAAGGGCGCGATCCCTGCCCTCGCCCATCTGGCCGGCCACATCGGAGACCCTGCCGTCCGGCATATGGGAACGCTTGGCGGTTCGATCGCGAACAATGATCCATCGGCTGACTATCCGGCGGCCTCGCTGGGCTTAGGTGCCACAATCAAGACGACGTCGCGCACGATCAGCGCTGACGACTTCTTCACTGGCATGTTCGAAACGGCGCTGGAAGAGGGTGAGATCGTCACCGAGGTTGCGTTCCCGGTGCCGGAGAAGGCGGCCTATATGAAGTTTCCAAATCCCGCCTCACGTTACGCGATGGTTGGCGTGTTCGTGGCGAAGACGAAAGCAGGCGTTCGGGTCGCCGTCACCGGTGCGGCGAGCAGCGTGTTCCGCGAAAGTGCGATGGAAGCGGCATTGGCAAAATCGTTCACGCCCGACGCCGTGGCGAACATCAAGGTGTCACCCGCCAGCATGAACAGCGACTTGCACGGGACGGCCGAGTATCGCGCGCATCTCGTCACCGTCATGGCAAAGCGGGCGGTCGCTGCTGCCGCATAGGCGGTCTCGGCAAACGAAAACAGCCGGCGCTTTCGCGCCGGCTGCTGATGCAAAATCGTCAGGCGCCGATTAGCCGGCGACGAGCGCGTATTTGACTTCGGCTTTGCCGTCCGGGGTCTTCACCGACCAAGTGTCGCCGACCTTGCGCGGCAACACCTCGTAGCAGGCCGGCTTCATTTCCGGCGCCGGAGCGGGGTCGGTCTGCGTGAAGCAAGCGTTCTTGTCGTCCTTCCACGTCCATGTGCCCTTCGTGGTTTTGCCATCCGGCTGGACCGACGTGTAGGTCTTGTCGGCGTTGACCTTCGACTTCGTCACTTTGCCGTCCGGTGCGGTGATGACGACCGTGTTGCCGTAGAAGCCGGCGAGGTTGTCGGCGAGCGCGGCACCAGCGCTGAGCGCAAGCATGGCGGACGCAAGAAGAATGCGTTTCATGGAGGTTCCTTCCTGAACATTTGATTTTCAATAGCGACCCACGGAATGCGTGGGGGCCAGGGACATCGCACATCTAGCACGTCGATGCCAAGGCGACGCGCCTATCACGCGCGAGTAAGCGTGGTCACTCGCCTGTGACGGGTGCAACCACTGGCCGACGCGCCAGTTGTGCTTCGCGGATCGTGATATACGCCGCAGCCGCGAAGATGATGACGCCACCAACGAGTGTGAGGACTTCCGGCGCCTCCGCAAAGAAGACGACGCCGTAGAGCACCGCCCAAAGCAGCTTCGTCGATTCCAACGGGAGGATCGCCGTCATCTCGGCGCGGCGGAACGCTTCGCCGTAGAACCAGATGCCGATCGTCGATGACGCGGCAATGACCAGGGACACGGCGAGCTCCGGCAGCGTCGGCCATACCCACACCGGCGCGGCCACGACCGCCGTGATCGGAACAAAGATCACTGCGGTGTAGAAGCCCTGGATGAAGGCGCTGTCGGTACGGCTGACCTCGCGGATGATGAGTTGGCAACCGGCCCAGAGCGCAACGGAGACCAGTACGATGATCTGGCCCCAGGACACTGTCTCAAAGCCCGGACGAACAACGATGAAGACGCCAAGGATACCGACTGCGAGGGCAACGAGGCGTCGCACTCTTGCGACCTCGCCCAGGAACAGGATCGCGATGCTGGTCGACATGATGGGCGCCGCGAACTCGAGTGCGGCCGTCTCGGCCAACGGCACCGTCGACAATGCGACAAACCAGAGGATCATCGATACTGCGTGAAGAAGGCCGCGTGCCAGGTGCAACTGGGGCCGCGATGTCCGGAGCGCGTTGACACCGAACCAAGCTACGAAGGGCAGTTGTAAGAGAACTCCGAAGATTGAGCGGAAGAACGATATCTCGACCGGCGGCAGGTCGCTCGACAGTGCGCGGATGATTGCGTTCGTGCTTGAGAAGCAAAACGTGGCGATCAAGATGCAAATCATCCCGGGAATGGGGCCATGCGCTAACCATCCCAAGCCTTCCCTTGGGATCGCGGCTGCCCTAACTTCGGTTCGATGATCCATCCCCTGCCCGCTTCGATCGACGAAACGCTCGCGCTACTAAACCACGGCGGTTACATCGCCGGGCGCGATCTCGGCGTCGTGCTCTATCTCGCGTTGAAGCTCGAACGGCCGCTGTTCGTCGAAGGCGAACCTGGCACGGGCAAGACGGAGATCGCGAAGGTTTTGAGCGCGACATTAGGCCGCCGCTTGATCCGTTTGCAGTGCTACGAAGGGCTCGATGTTTCATCGGCCGTGTACGAATGGAATTATGCGGGACAGATGACAGCGATCCGCTTGGCGGAGGTGCAAGGCCAACACGATCGCAACGTCATCGAGAGTGAAATCTTTTCCGATCGATTTCTGATCAAGCGTCCGTTGCTGCAAGCGCTTGAGCCGCATGTGGACGGGCCGCCGGTGCTTTTGATCGACGAACTCGACCGCGCGGACGAACCGTTCGAAGCGTTCCTGTTGGAAGTGCTCGCCGACTTTCAGGTCTCAGTGCCGGAACTAGGCGTTGTGAAGGCGGCAAAACCGCCGATCGTGATCATCACCTCGAACCGCACGCGCGAGATTCACGACGCGATCAAACGGCGCTGCCTCTACCACTGGGTCGATTTTCCGGACGCCGCGCGCGAACTCGCGATCGTTCAACAAAAGGTGCCGGGCGTTGGCGCGCAGCTTTCGCGAGAGGTCGTCGCGTTTGTGCAGGGCTTGCGCAAAGGCGATCTCTTCAAGATGCCGGGCGTTGCCGAGACGCTCGATTGGGCGCAGGCGCTGACCGCGCTCGACACGGTTTCGTTGTCGCCGGAGACGGTACAATCTACGCTTGGCGTGCTGCTCAAATATCAGGACGACCTGGCGAAGATTCGTGATGGCGAACTCGCGCGGATGGTCGCGGAGGCTCGTAGCGCTGCAGAATGAGCGTACTCGCCGACAATATCGTTCACTTTGCGCGCACGCTGAGGCGCGCGGGATTTCCGCTCGGCTCGGGGCAGATCAACGAGGCGCTGCGCGCTGTTGCTGCGGCAGGTGTTGGGCGGCGCGATGATTTGCGTGCGGCGTTGTTCGCGACGTTGGTGACGCAACCTGGGCAACGGTCGCTGTTCGAGTTGGCTTTCGAAGCGTTCTGGCGTGACCCTGGACTGTTCGAGAAGTCGCTGGCGTCGTTGTTGCCTCAGACTCTCGTGCCGCCGAGTGAACTTCCATCGGCCGCTGGCGCTCGCCGCGTGGCGGAAGCGTTGCGTGGTCAGGCCAACGCGCGGGAGGGCGAGAGCCGCCTGGAGCTCGAGCTCGATGCGCGCGAGACAGTGTCGGCAGATGAACTGCTCGCCGCGAAAGACTTCGAGCAGATGACAGCGGAGGAGATCGTTCGCGCGAAGGGTGTTCTTGCCCGTGTGCGCTGGAGATTACCGCAACGGCTCACAAGGCGAACCGAAGCGGCTGCTCGGGGCCACGCGTTCGATTTGCGGCGCACGCTCCGCAAGGCTCTCAAGACAGGCGGCAACGTGGTGCGACTTGAACGGCGGCGCCGGCAGTTCCGGGAGCCGCCATTGGTTGTGCTGTGCGATGTGTCGGGCTCGATGAGCGGTTACGCACGGATGTGCCTGCATTTTCTTCACGGGCTCACGCATACGCGGCGCGTTGGCGGTGGGGCGACGCACACGTTCGTTTTCGGGACTCGGCTCACCAATATTACGCGCGCCCTTCGACTGCGCGATCCTGACGAGGCGCTGGCCAAAGCCGCCGAACTGACCCCGGACTGGGATGGGGGGACGCGCATTGCGGAAGCGCTCAATCGGTTCAGCCGCGATTGGTCACGTCGGGTACTTGGACAAGGCGCGGTCGTTCTTCTGATCACGGACGGCTTGGAGCGTGACGATGTCCGCGTTCTGGGCGCGGCTGCCGAGCGGCTTCATCGATCGGCAAAGCGGCTGATTTGGCTGAATCCGCTTTTGCGCTACGACGCGTTCGCCCCGCGGGCACAGGGCGTGAAAACCTTGCTTGCCCATGTGGACGAATTGAGACCGGTGCACAATCTTAGCAGCATGGCCGATTTGGCGGCGGCGCTCAGCGAGCCATCGCGGGCAGATCAGTTGAGAGCACTTAAGGAACGCGCGGCATGACGGACCACGACAAAGTTTTAGAGACGGCTGAGGCGTGGGTCGGCGGCGGACATCCGGTCGCGCTTGCGACCGTCGTCAAGACATGGGGCTCGGCACCGCGACCCGCCGGCAGCCAACTTGCGGTACGCAAGGACGGCGTGTTCGTGGGCTCTGTGTCAGGTGGATGCGTCGAGGGCGCGGTGATCGCCGAGGCGATCGAGGCCATCGCCGACGGGAAGCCACGCAAGCTCTCGTTCGGCGTGTCAAACGAGCAAGCCTGGGAGGTTGGCCTCGCCTGCGGTGGCCAGATTGAGATCTATGTGGAGCGGGTCGATTGAAACGCGATCTGCTCAAATCACTCACACAAGCGCGCGCGAAAGGTACCGGCGCCGTTCTGGCCACGCGGCTCGATGATGGCGCGCAGCGCTTGATTGCGATGGGCGACCGTGGCGACGCGCTTTCAATCGCCGCGCAATCGGCGCTCGTACGCGACAAGAGCAGCAGCGTGGAGATCGACGGCGCCAGTTGGTTTCTGAACGTGTTCAATTCACCGCCGAAGGTCTACATCATTGGGGCCGTGCATATCGCCCAGCCGTTAAGCCAAATGGCGGCGCTGAGCGGGTTTGACGTGACGGTCATCGATCCGCGCACAGCCTTTGCGACAAGCGAGCGGTTTCCGAACCTTCATCTGATCACCGCGTGGCCGGACGAGGCGCTTGCCGATTTGCCGCTCGATGCACGCACGGCAGTCGTGACGCTCACGCATGATCCGAAGCTCGACGATCCAGCGTTGGTGGCGGCGCTCAGGTCGGACGCGTTCTATGTCGGTGCGTTGGGCTCGAAGAAGACGCACGCCGCGCGCGGCGAACGGCTGCGGGCCGCCGGGTTCGATGATGCGGCCGTGAGACGTATTCATGGACCGGTCGGACTCAACATCGGCGCGGTGTCGCCGGCCGAGATTGCGATCTCGGTGATGGCGCAGATCATCGAACGGTTGCGATCGGAATGAAGTTCGGCAGCGTCCCCGTCGCCGAGGCCGAAGCGTGCGTGCTCGCGCACGGCGTGAGCGCAGGCGATGTGAGCTTCAGGAAGGGACGCGTGCTCGCGGCGGCGGATATCGTTGCGCTTGTGCAAGCAGGCGTCGCCACGGTGATGGTGGCGCGGCTTGAGGCTGGCGATGTGCCCGAAGATGTTGCCGCGCGGCGTGTCGGCGAAGCTGTGCGCGGGGCCCATACGGACCTTTCAACGGCGACGACGGGGCGGAGCAATCTGTACGCCGCTGATCGGGGGTTGGTTCTCGTCGACGGGGCGCGCGTGAATGCGATCAATGGCATCCACGAAAGCTTGACGCTCGCCACGTTGGCACCGTTCGAACTTGTCGAGCGGCGTCAAATGCTGGCCACCATCAAAGTCATCCCTTATGCAACGCCGGAATGGGCGGTCGCCAAGGCCGAAGCTATCCGCGACGTCGTGGGGATTGCGCCGTTTCGCCCTAAGCGCGTCGCCCTTGTGTCGACAACGCTGCCTGGGATGAAGGCTGCGCTGCTGGACAAGAACCGTGCGGTCTTGGATCACCGGGTGGAAGCCCTCGGCGGTTCGGTCTTCTTTGAAACACGCGTCGCGCACGATGCGGACAGCGTCGCCAGTGCTGTGGCCGAGTGTCTGCGGCAAAAACCCGATCTGCTGTTCGTGTTCGGCGCCTCAGCCACATCGGATCGCGCGGATGCGGTGCCGGCAGGCATTGCGGCGGCGGGAGGGACGATCGAGCATTTCGGCATGCCCGTCGATCCGGGCAACTTGCTGTTGCTGGCGCGCGTTGGTGCGACACCGGTGATCGGGCTACCGGGCTGTGCGCGCTCGCCGAAGCTCAACGGGTTTGACTGGGTGCTGCAGCGGCTGTGCGCCGATGTTCCGGTGGCATCTGGCGACATCGCGGCTATGGGCGTCGGTGGGCTCTTGAAGGAGATTCCAACGCGGCCGCAGCCGCGCGATGGGGTCACCACGAAGCCGCAGGCTTCACCGCAGATCGCCGCGATCGTTCTGGCGGCGGGCCGGTCTACGCGAATGGGCGAGGCGAACAAGTTGCTGATGGACCTGCACGGCACGCCAATGATTGCGCGCACCGTTGCGGTCGCAGCCAGCGTGGCCACGCCCGTCATCGTCGTAATCGGACATGATGCCGATGCCGTCAAGCAGGCGCTTAAAGGTGCGCGCGCAACGGTCGTGCACAATCCACGCTTTGCGGACGGAATGGCGACATCGTTGAGAGCGGGGCTAGCCGCCCTGCCCACCGATGCCAGCGGCGTTCTCATCTGCTTGGGCGACATGCCGGCTGTCACCGGTGCGGCCATCAAAAAGTTAATTGCGGCGTTCGATCCGATTGAAGGACGCGCGATCATAGTCCCGACTTTCGAAGGCAAGCGCGGCAATCCTGTGTTGTTCGCGCGCGCATTCGTTGACGAAATGCGGTCTGCCGAGGGCGATGTCGGCGCGCGTGCCCTTCTTTCCGCACATGCGGATGCCGTGTATGAGGTGGAAACCGATGCAGGGGTGCTCGCGGATGCCGATACACCAGCTGCGTTCGCTGCACTGAAAGCCGATCTGGAAAAATGAGCGACGATCTCTACGCGAAAGAACTATTGCGCTGGGCCGCGGACGTTAGTCACGCTGGGCACATGGACGAACCGAAGCGCGCGGCGACGGTCAACAACGCAATGTGCGGCGACAAGGTCACCATCGAGTTCGCGGTCGACCCGACGCACGAGATCACCGAATGCCGGCACGACACGAAAGCCTGCGTCCTGACGCAGGCGAGTGCAGCGATCGTTGCGGCCAAAGCAGTGGGCGAGGATTCCCAAGGCTTCGCGCGCCTGAAGGCGCAAGTGACCGCCATGCTGAAGGAAGGCGCCCCGGCGCCCTCGGGCAAATGGTCGGCCTACGAGATCTTTGCGCCGGTGCGCGAGCATAAGAGCCGGCATACCTGCGTGCTGCTACCACTTGAGGCGGCGGAGAAGGCGATTAGCGACTAACTAAGCCGATTCCTTCAATCGCTCGCCGAGTGCAGCGGCGATCGTTTCAGCTTCAAGCCTGCTACGGTAGCGACGTCCAATCCAAACGACATTGTCGTCATCTGGTCCTTTTAGCGAGATGTACGCGGCATCAATCTTGTCGAACCCCACGGTTAGGATTGTTCTCGTCTCGAAGAATTTCGCGCCGACAAAGAATACAGTCGCTGCATAGATGCCTTGCTCAAATAGGTAGCGGAAATCCGATACCCAGGTTGCAAACAAAACGATTGTAGCGTTGCGATTGTCGACGGCCGTAGCCTTTACAATTCCGTCCGCAACGCTGAGCGCGATCACCATGACAATAGATAGCGTCAAGACCTGAAGTCCGACCGAACTCCAGGCCACATTTGGTTTTGCTGCAATGAACATGGCGAACAACCTCCGTTAGGAGGCGTCAGAATGGTTGGAATTCATTAAGCGTGCAACATAGCGCGATCAGGGCGGAACGTGGTCCCAGTTGCAGCGATCCCCCGGCCCGCGCGGCACTCCCGACCGTCAGTAACGCCTCGCCGGTCTTGTCGAACGGCACCGTCGCTGCCGATTTCGACAAGTTGATGACGCAGGCGATGTGATCGCTTCCACGAACCCGTTCGAACGCGAGGACTTGGTCGGTTGCGGCGACGACCTTCATGTCGCCCAGCACAAGCGCCTGGTGCCTTTTGCGCAGTGCGATCAAGTCGCGGGCGAGGTGGAGTGTCGAGGTTTGGTCGTGCTCTTGGGTTGCTGCACACAGGCTCGCGTGTGCCGGCGCCATCGGAAGCCAGGGTTCGCCGTAGCTGAACCCGAGGTTTGGTTTGCCTTGCACCCAGGGCATGGGCGTGCGGCACGGGTCGCGGCCTTTTGCGTAAGGGAAATAAAGTTCGCCGACGGGATCGTGGATTTGGTCGCGCTCGATCGGGCCGTCCGGGAGGCCGAGCTCTTCGCCTTGATACAAGAGGACCGTGCCCTTGAGTGTCATCAAAAGCGTCAGTGCGAGTTTGGCAAGCGCAGGGTCGGCTTCCATCGTGCGGCCGTAGCGGGTAACCGCACGGGGCACGTCGTGGTTCGAGAACGTGACGCAGGGCCAGAGGCCGTCGATGGCGTTTAGGAACGCGTAGTGCTTCGCGAAGACATCGGGCTTAAACGAGCGGTCTTCGAGGAACGTGAACGTGTAGCCGGTGTGCAAGCCGTGATCGCGCCCTGCGAAGTGGCTGAGCAGGCTCGGCTCCTCCGAGAATTCGCCGAAGACGAAACGGTTGTCATACGTGTCGACGACCTCACGGATTTTGTCGAGGACTTCGCGGTTCTCGGGCAAGTTTGAATCGCGGATGCGGCGCTGCAGGTTCGGTGCGTGGGCCCAATGGTGGCTCGTGCGCTCGGCCACGGGCACAGCTGGATTGTCACGCAGCTGATCGTCGTGGAAGTAGCTGTTCGCGACATCGAGGCGGAAGCCATCGACACCGCGGTCGAGCCAGAACTTCAGCACGTCGAGTGCGGCGGCAAGCGCGCCTGGATTGCGCAAGTTCAGCTTTGGCTGCTGCTTCAGGAATTTGTGGAAGTAGTATTGGCGGCGGACCGGGTGATACGACCAGGCCGGTCCACCGAAGACGCTGAGCCAATTGTTCGGCGCGGTACCGTCTTCGCGGGGGTCGGCCCATACGAACCAGTCGGCCTTCGAGTTGTCGCGCGACTTTAGGCTTTCTTGGAACCACGCATGCTGGTCGCTGGTGTGCGCGAGCACTTCGTCGAGGATGACTCTGAGGCCGCGCTTGTGTGCCTCGGCGATCAGCCGCTCGAAGTCGGCCATCGTGCCGAGCGTCGGCTCGATCCCGTTGAAGTCCGCGACGTCGTAGCCGAAGTCGCGGTTCGGC
>JANLXP010000359.1:0-4113 GCA_031365165.1 Alphaproteobacteria bacterium | reverse complement strand
CCGATGCCGGGCGCGATCGCGAGCGTGCCGTTCGGCAGCCCATGGCTTCCGTCCGTCAGCAGATGCACCTTGGCGACCGAGCCTCGCATCTTGATCGATTGCGTGTGCCACACGAACTCAGGCGGTAGTTCAGGCGCACCGACGAGACCGAGCATCGTGCGCCGCGGGTCCGCGCCCGATACGACCATCGGTGCGCGGATTTCTTCGCCATTGGTCAAGCGGACGCCACGCAACGACTGATCGTCGAGCAATATGCTTGCGGCTTCCGCGGACAGACGCAGCGTGCCGCCGCGAGCCTTTAGCGCTGAGACCAACGAGGCAGCGAGCCGACCGATGTTACCTTCGACACGCTTTTGGCCGGGGCCACCACGATTGAGCCAATTGTGCATCAAAGTGTAGCCCGAGCCCGCAGACATTGGGCCTAGCGTGACGCCATGAATTGCGACCGAGGCGACGGCGGCGCGCACGACGTCGGATTCGAACCACTCCTCCGTCAGCTCGAGTGCTGACATCGGCAAGGCGCGGATCACGCCAAACATATTGCGTGGGCCCAGGCGGCGCAGGTGCAGCGCCAATTTGGCGAGCGGCATCCCCTCCGCCCACGAGACATGCGGTAGACGCGGCATCGGTGTCCGGTAGGCGGCATCGAGGAAGCCTGTCGCTTCGCTCAAGAAGGCGACGAACGCGGGCCAACGCTCTGCGTCGCGCGTCGAGAAGGCAGCGATGGACGAGAGCGTGCGTTCGTCCGAATCGGCAGTGAGGCGCAGTTCGCGGCCGTCCCCCAACTTAGAAGTCAGCGGCTCGCTTGCTGAGGCGGGGAAGTCGTGCCGGGCCAGGTCAAGGTCGTCCACGATGTCTGGACGGAGCTGACCGCCCGCGTGGAGGGCGTCGACTTCGAAGCCGTCGCCAAAGGATTCCGTCGCCGCTTGGCCGCCTGCGATGGCACGCCGCTCAAGCACCAGAACGCGTTTGCCGGCCTTTGCCAGATAGTTGGCTGCAACGAGGGCGTTCAGGCCCGCACCGATAACGATGACGTCGTGGTCCGCCATCAGCGCCAGTCCTTCAACACTTCGTGCGCTGCCATCTTGCCGGCGGCGCCCATGACTCCACCGCCCGGATGCGCGCCTGAGGCGCCGAAATAGTAGCCGGGCAACGGCGTGCGGAAGTCGGCCCATTGCGGCGCGGGGCGCATGAAGAAGAGTTGATGCAACAGCAGTTCGCCGTGGAAGATGTTGCCACCGGTGATGCCCGCGATGCGTTCGATGTCTTTCGGTGTGATGACTTGCTTGCCGACGATGGCGCGGCGGATGTTCGGCGCGTAACGCTCGATCGTGGAGATGACCGTCTCGCCGAATGCGTCGCGCTTCGCGTCGTCCCAGCCGCCTTCGATGTCGTAGGGCGCGTATTGCACGAAGCACGACATCACGTGGTGCCCGGGCGGCGCCATATCGCGGTCGATCATCGAGGGGATGATCATGTCGATGTAAGGCTGCTTCGAGAACTGGCCGTACTTTGCTTCGTCGTAGGCGCGTTCGATGTAGTCGATTGAGGGGCTGATCGAAATCGCGCCGCGATGCAGCGGGCTCTCGCCGGGCAGGCACGTGAACTGCGGCAGTTCGCTAAGCGCGATGTTGACCTTGCCCGATGAGCCGCGCACGCGGAAATTCTTGATCTGTTGGGTAAACTCGTCTGGAAAGTGTTTTGCTTCCACGAACTGCAAGAAGCTGCGCTTCGGGTCGGCCGCCGACATGACGACCTTGGCGCTGAACTCGTCGCCGTTCTCCAGTGCCACGCCGGCGGCGCGACCGCCTTTGACGATGACCTGGCGCACGGAAGCGCCGGTGCGGATTTCGGCGCCCAGCGCGCGTGCCGACGCCGCGATTGCGGCCGTGACACCGCCGGTGCCGTTCTTCGCGAAGCCCCAGGCGCGGAAGGCGCCGTCGATTTCGCCCATGTAGTGATGCAGCAGCACGTAAGCCGTGCCTGGCGAATGGGGCCCTAGGAATGTGCCGATGATGCCGCTCGCCGACTTCGTGCCCTTGAGCGGGTCGAACTCGAACCATTCGTTCAGCAGATCGGCTGACGATTGAGTGACGAGCTTTGCAATGCGGTAAAGTTCTTTCTCGCTCAGGCTCCTGGCATAGCTGCCGAGTTTCATGAGCCCCTTCAGATCCCGCCACGACATTGACGAGGGATCGGGCGGAACGAGCGAAAGCACCGGTTTGATCGCCTTGGCGGCGCGCGCCATGACGCGGCCGTATTCGTCGGCCGCTTCTGCATCGCGGGGCGAATGCCGGTAGATTTCGCGGCGTGTCTGATCGTGATCGTTCCAACCGGCTAGATAATCGCCGTTGTCCATCGGCGTCACAGTGCTGGGGAGCGGCAGGATCTTCAGACCATGGCGCGGCAGTTCCAGATCGCGAATGATCTCAGGCCGTAGCAGACTGACAACGTAGGAAAATTCGGTAAAGCGATAGCCGGGGAAGATTTCTTCGGTCACCGCGGCGCCGCCGACGATGTCGCGACGCTCCAGGATCACCACCTTCTTGCCGGCGCGCGCGAGATAGGCACCCGCGATCAGGCCGTTGTGGCCTGCACCGATGATGACGGCGTCGTAATGGTTCGCGGCCACGGGTTACTTCTTCTTCCACGCAGGTTCGTAGAACGGCATCTTCACGACTTTCGCCGGCGCTTGGCGGCGATGGTGCTCCACCGTGACTTCAACCGTGACCGATGTTCCCGGTTCGAAGTGCGGGCGCTGCAGATGCGCCAGGGCAATGTACTTCTTCAATACCGGCGACCACGTGCTGGTCGAGGCATAGCCAATCTGCTTGCCATCGCGCATAACCGGAAGGCTTGTGCGCACAGCTATCGCTGGAACTTGCGGCGGTAGGCCTACGGCGGCGAACAGGCGTTCGAGGCCCTGCCATTCGATATCGAGGCCAACCAATTTCCAAGCCGAGCCTTCGCGCTTCTCGCGCTCCAGCGCGCGGCGGCCGACGAAGTAGCCCTTCTTGTCGAGGTTGACGGCCCAATCGAGGCCCATTTCGAGCGGCGAAGACTTCTGTCCCTCGATCCACGCATGCGTCGAGGCCGTGTAGTCGACGTCGAGCATGAAGAGGCCCGCTTCGACGCGCGCCATGTCCATCGCAAGGATACCGCAAGGCTGGATGCCAAAATCGCCGCCCGCGGACATCAATGCGTCCCAAATCGGAAGCGCTTGGTCGCGCTCCATCCAAATTTCAAACCCTAGGTCGCCGGTGTAGCCCGTGCGGGAAACGCTGACCGGCACATTGCCGATACTCGTCTGCATCAGGCGGAAGTACTTCAGTTGATCGAGCGAGTCCTTGCAGCACCGATTGAGCACGGCGCGCGACTTCGGTCCCTGCAAGCTTAGCGCCGCCATCTGCTCGGTGACTTCGCTGATCTGCACGTCCATGCCGACCGCGTTCATCGCAAGCCACCGCAGCGACGGCTCGGCTGCAGTCATGCGGAAGGTTCGATCGGCGAGCCTTGCGACGGTCCCATCGTCGATGAGCTTGCCATCCTCGTCGCACCAACCGGTGTAGTAGACCTGCCCCACCGCCAATTTGTGGATGTCACGGGTCGTAACTTTGTGAAGCAGACGCGCGGCGTCCGGCCCTGCGATCACGTATTTCATCAGCGGCGAGACGTCGATCAGCGCGGCGCCGTCGCGGATCGCCCAATATTCGTGATCGAGTGAGAGCTCGTACGAGCCGACAACGATGTGTCCGGCCCAGCGGCGCCAATTCTGCGCAAGGCTCAAGCGCGACGTCCGCTCATGAAAGGGCGTGCGTTTCAGTTCCAGCGTATTCAGCATGGGTTGGCCCGGGTCATGCGCGACAGAGACACATTCTGCCGCGCATGATCAAGTCCGGGCGGTCAGTCCATCAGCTTGCGGCTGAGATAGGTGAATTCCAACGCGATGCGTTTGGCGCGTTCGCGTTGGTTGGAGGCCGCAGCGTGGCCACCGTCGATATTCTCGTAATAGAGGAACGGCAAGCCCATCGCTTCCATCTTCGCCGCCATCTTGCGGGCGTGGCCGGGATGCACGCGGTCGTCCTTCGTCGAGGTGACGAAGAACGGTTCGGG
>JANLXP010000915.1:0-2038 GCA_031365165.1 Alphaproteobacteria bacterium | reverse complement strand
GAGATGGTGACGCTGTCGAAGCTTGGCTGGTTGGTGGCGAGCCTTGGACCCACCGTGGTCTTTCTCGTTTGGCTGAGTTGGTTTGTTTGGCGGTCGCGCGGCATCGTGCAGCCGCGTGCGCAAAAGGCCATCAACGCGTTCTTCGCTGCAGCGGGCACCGCCAATCTCGCGCTTGTTATCGCGGTCGGTATGCTGGCATTACGCAAGGAGAGCATCGAGATTTGGGAGCTCTATCCCTGCTTCGTCTTTGCGATGCAGGGTGCGGGATGGCTTGTCGCGTTCATGCTGCGCAAGCAGCTCTGGCTCTTGGCGGTGGCGCTCGGGTGGTTTGTGACGACAGTGGTTCTCGGCTGGGCGATCGGCAGCACGACTTACATTCTCATCGCCGCGCTCAGCCTCTTGCTGCTGATGGCGCTGCCGGGGTTCGTGATGATGCGGCTTGCTCGGGCGGCGGAATAGGTTCGCGCGATGGCGGGATTCGACGTCGGCAAGATCGACGATGTCATTCACGGCCGGTTTCGGCTTGGCATCATGGCCTATCTTGCCGACGCGGAGGTTGCCGATTTCAACGAACTGAAAGCGCTGCTGCAGGCGACGCAGGGCAATCTTTCGATCCATCTGCGCAAACTCGAGGATGCGGGCTACATCAAGATCGAGAAGAGTTTCCTGGCGCGCAAGCCGCTGACGCGTGCGCGCATCACCCCGCAAGGGCGCAAGGCGTTTGCGGGGTACATTGCCGCGATGGCGAAGTTGGTCGGCGACTAGGCCGGGTGACGCATTGCGCTCCAGCGCGCAGGCGGACTACACGTCTCCCCAACTTGATGGGATTGGGACATGAGCGTTACGCTCGAAGACATTCGCCGCGCGGCCGAGGCGATCAAGGGCCAGGTGGAGCGCACGCCGTGCCACCGGTCGCGGACGCTCTCGCAGCTGACGGGCGCCGAGGTTTTTCTCAAGTTTGAGAATTTGCAGTTCACGGCCGCGTTCAAGGATCGCGGGTCGCTGAACAAATTGCTGTCGCTGACGCCCGCCGAGCGGAAGGCCGGCGTGATCGCGATGTCGGCCGGCAATCATGCGCAGGCGGTTGCCTATCATGCGGCGCGGCTTGGCATTCCGGCCACGATTGTGATGCCGGAGACGGCGCCGTTCGTGAAGGTGAAGCACACCAAGGAATATGGCGCGCGGATCGTGCAGAAGGGCATGGCCCTTTCCGATTGCGAGCAGACGACGAACGAGATCGCGGCGAAGGAAGGGCTCGTCTTCGTGCACCCTTACGACGACGAGAAGATCATCGCGGGGCAGGGGACGATCGGGCTTGAGATGCTCGAGGATTTTCCGGACCTTGAGATGATCGTGGTGCCGATCGGCGGCGGGGGCATGATTTCCGGCATTGCGACGGCAGCCAAGGCACTGAAGCCTTCGATCCGGATCGTGGGGGTCGAGACTGCGCTTTATCCTTCGATGCACAACGTGCTTCGCGGTGGTGGCGATGTCAGTGGCGGCCAGTCCATCGCCGACGGCATTGCGGTCAAGAACGCCGGCATGATCACGCGCGAGATTTGCCGGCGGTTGGTCGACGATTTCCTTCTGGTGTCCGAAGAGTCGATCGAGCGGGCGATTGCGCTGTTGCTTTCGATCGAGAAGACGGTGACGGAAGGCGCCGGTGCGACGGGATTTGCAGCGCTGCTTGAGCATGGCGACATGTTCAAGGGCCGCAAGGTTGGCGTCGTACTAAGCGGCGGCAATATCGATCCGCGTTTGCTCGCGAACGTGATCTTGCGCGAGTTGCAGCGGGAGCGGCGGATTTTGACGATTGCCGTCGAGATCGAGGACCGGCCGGGGATTCTGGCGAAGGTGGCGGCGCTTGTCGGCGATGCTGGCGCGAACATCATCGAAGTCGTGCACAACCGCATGATGACCGACCTTCCCGCAAAGGGCGCGGAGTTGCGGATCACGATGGAAACGCGAGACCCCGCACACGCGGACGCGATTTGCGCCGCGGTGCGCGCGGCTGGGTATGTGGTGCGCGTGCAGGATA
>JANLXP010000257.1:0-3707 GCA_031365165.1 Alphaproteobacteria bacterium | reverse complement strand
GGCGCGTAGCGCACGCCCTCGACGATCTCGCGAATATCGTCGATGCCAGTGCGCGAAGCGGCGTCCATCTCATACACATCGACACTGCGCGATTCTGCGATCGAACGGCATGGCTCGCATTCGCCGCAGGGCTTGACCGTCGGCTCCGTCCGCTTGCCGTCCTGCCCGATGCAATTTAGCGCCTTCGCAATAATGCGCGCCGTTGTCGTCTTGCCCACGCCGCGCACGCCCGTCAGCATAAACGCATGCGCAATGCGCCCCGCTGCGAACGCATTGCCGAGCGTTCGCACCATCGCCGCCTGCCCGATGAAAGCGTCCTCGAACGTTTGCGGCCGATACTTCCGCGCGAGCACCCGATACGGCGTGTGAAGCTTGCCTTCGTTCGCGAGGGCTTTCGGTCCGACGGCCTTTTTGCCGCTGCCGCCGCTGCCCAATCCGAGATCCGGCTCGTCCGCCTCTGCGTCCGACCCTTTGTCTTTCTTCGCCATCAGAAATCCGCACAGGTGGGCGTAAGCCCACCGAAGCTCCGGCTTCGCCGGAGCGAAGGTGGGAGGCTGGTGAACGACCCGAGTCGAAACTCGTTACGGCTGCTTCCTTCCGGATCTGACCGGGTTGGCGAGGGACACGTCCGCCGCCAACCTCCCGTCAAAACTATAGCAGAGGGGGCATGCCCGGACGCAAGCTTTCATCCGTTGCGGCGGCCCATCCGCCCATGCAATGGTCGCGCCCGATTTCCTGTGGATTTCGTCAGCCAAAGCGGGGGCATATGAGCACGAGCTTGGTCCTGCCCAAGAACCCGAACATTTTCGCAAACTCGCCGCTCGATCGCGCCGCACATCACCGCACCAACCAGGAATGGCTGGGCGCTGCATCCACCGACAAGCGCTCGCTGTTCATTCCGGTGTGGAAGCTGATGCCGTTCCTCATCAAGAACCGCGAAGGTCGCCGTGAGGCTGGATGGGTCACGTCGGAACTCGCGCTCCCGCTGAAAACGCCGGGCTCGCCGACGATCTTTCTCGGCATCAACGGAGGTGTCGCGCATTTCGCGATCGACATCTCGCCGTTGTCGGATCCGAGCGCCGACGGCGTGCTCGCGGGCTTGGGTACGTTTGCCGATTTGCGAACCGTCGCTGAAGAAATAGATCCCGGCGACGCCGCCATCCTGGCGCAGGCGAAGTCGTTGATCGACTGGCACCAGCGCCACGGCTTCTGCGCGAACTGCGGTGGCGCGACCGTGCTCGCGGACGCTGGCTACAAGCGCTATTGCGAATCGTGCAACACGGAACACTTCCCGCGCACCGACCCCGTCGTGATCATGCTCGCATTGCACGACAACAAGTGCCTGCTCGGCCGCCAGGCAAAATGGCCGCAAGGATTCTACTCGGCGCTCGCCGGCTTCATCGAACCCGGCGAGACGATCGAAGAGGCCGTCGCACGCGAGCTGCAAGAAGAAGCGGGCATCAAGATCGACCAGGTGGCCTTCCACTCGACCCAACCCTGGCCTTACCCCTCCTCCCTGATGATCGGTTGCTACGCGAACGCAGTCTCGACCGAGATTACGCTCGACATGCTGGAACTCTCCGACGCCCAGTGGTTCACGCGTGACCAAATCCGCGCGTCGCTCGAAAAGAAGGGCACACCGGAACTGCGCATGCCCCCGCCGCTCGCGATCGCGCATCAGCTTGTCAAAAGCTGGCTCGAATCTGAGTGATCTAAACGGCCGCAGCCACTGTCTTGCGAAATGCGTGTGCGGGATAGACACCCAGTATCCGCAAGTGCGTCGTGAAAAACTGCAGCTCTTCGAGCGCGAGCCGCACGCTACGCTCCTCCGGATGCCCCTCGATGTCAGCGTAGAACTGCGTCGCGCTGAACGAACCGCCGAGTTGATAGGACTCAAGCTTCGTCATATTGACACCGTTCGTTGCGAACCCGCCCATCGCTTTGTAGAGCGCCGCCGGAACGTTGCGAACGCGGAACACGAACGTTGTGACCACGTCGCCTGAGCCCGCATCGGCGTCATCCGGCTCGCCCGACATGATCAGAAATCGCGTTGTGTTATGCGGCGCGTCTTCGACGTTCGCCTTTAAGATGTTCAACCCATAGATCTCGGCCGCAAGGGAAGACGCGAGCGCCGCAACCGTTGCATCTTGCCCCTCTGCGATGTGCCGCGCCGAACCGGCTGTATCGGCACCAACGATCATATTGAGCCCAAGCGACCGGATAATGTTGCGGCATTGGCCGAGCGCGGGCGTCTGGCTCATCACCGACTTCAAACCCTCAAGCGTCGCGCCTTTGATCGCCATCAACTGATGATGCACGCGCAAAAAATGTTCGCCCACAATGTAGAGGCCGGACTCCGGCAGGATGTGGTGAATGTCGGTGATGCGCCCATGCAGCGAATTCTCGATCGGGATCATCGCAAGGCGGGCCTTGCCTTCCTTCACCGCTGCAAACGCATCTTCGAACGTTTGGCACGGCAGCGCCGTCATCTGCGGATAGACCTCGCGGCAAGCGAGGTGCGAGTTCGCGCCGGCCTCACCCTGAAACGCGATCGTGTTGGCCTTGGCGTTCATTTCTTATCCTTCGCGAGCATTTGCCGCGCGCGTTCCAGATCTTCCGGCGTATCGACGCCAAGCGGCATCGTATCGACGATCCTGACCGCTATCGTCATACCGGCTTCAAGAGCACGCAGCTGCTCAAGCTTTTCCCGCTTCTCAAGTGGAGAGGGCGCCATCTTCACGAACCGATCAAGCGCTTGTCTGCGGTAAGCATAAATTCCGATGTGGTGATAGAGCGACCCGTCGCCCGACGGAGCCGTCGCCCGGGTGAAGTAAAGCGCGCGGCCTTCACGCTCGCCGTCCGGCATTGCCACGACTGCCTTCACTACATTGGGGTTCGTCCGCTCCGATGGGTCGCGAATCTCTGTCGCGAGCGTGGACATATCGGCGCCCGACTTCTGCAGCGCTTCGACGACGGCGCGCACCAGTTGCGGATCGAGCGTCGGCAAATCCCCCTGCACATTGACGACAACATCGTGCGCGCCCTTCGCATCAAGTCGCGTCAGCGCCTCATAGATGCGATCCGAGCCGGATGGATGATTGGGATCGGTGAGCACTGCTTCACCGCCAGCATGCGTCACGGCGTCCACGATTTCGCGCTCCGCCGCAGCAACGGCAACGCGCCCCGCCTTCGCTTCCATCGCGCGCCGCCAGACCTGCACAATCATCGGCACGCCATGGATGTCGGCAAGCGGTTTGCCCGGCAACCGGGTGGATGCCATGCGGGCGGGGATAAGGATCAGCGGTTCGCTCATGTGACTGACTGTGTTCTAGGCTAAGCGCGCGCGCCAAAATGCGACGTTCCGCCGCAATGACCCGAAAGTCGCCCCCGCTATTGTCTCGCCGCTTTCACAATTTGCGCCGTTCCGCGGCGCAATCCCGGCCTCACCACAAGACCAGTCAAGTCCAAGGATTGCACGGATGGATTCCTTCGAGTGGAACAAGATTTTCGGCGCAGTTCTGGGCACCGTTCTTGTGCTTGCGGCACTCAACATTCTCGTCGGCAAATCGATGGCGCCGCACAACTCCGGCAAACCAGGGATGGAAGTCGCCGTCGTTGAAACGCCCACGAACGGCGGCGGCACACCGGTCGTCGAAGCGAAGCCTGATTGGGGCACCGTCCTCGCTACCGCCGACCTCGCAGCAGGC
>JANLXP010000234.1:0-13160 GCA_031365165.1 Alphaproteobacteria bacterium | reverse complement strand
ATCTGCGGGTTGCCGTGGCCGAGGTTCGACATGTACCAGTCGACGGCGGTCGATTTCGCAAGGATGGTCTCGACGCTTCTGAGCGCCTTGTCCGTTTCGCTCATCGCCGCACCGTCCGGCAGTTCGACGTTGATCAAAACTTCCGGGACTTCGGCGGGCGGGAACAGGCTGAAGCCCAGTCGCGGCACGATCAGCAAGGACAGGCCGAACAACACGGCTGCAACGAGCAGCGTCAAACGCGGGCGGCCGAGTGCGAGATGCAGCAGCGGCCGATAGAAGCGGTGGATGCCCGACATCACGACGCGCAGGAGCCAGTTTCCCTCCGGATGCTCACGCTCGGAGAGCATACGGCTCGCCAGGAACGGGATGACCGTTAGGGAGACAAAGAGCGATGCTGCGACCGTGTAGAGAACGGAGGCCGGCAACGATCGGATGAACGAGCCTGCGCCTTCGGGCATGAAAAGCAGCGGCGTAAACGCCAGCATCAAGGTTGCTGTGCAACCGACGACGGCGACGCCGATCTGCTGCGATCCGGCAACGGCCGCCTCCAGGCGCGACATGCCTTCGCGTAAGTGACGGGCGATGTTTTCGGTCACGACGATCGAATCGTCCACCAGCAGACCCAGCGCGAGAACGAACCCCGCGATCGAGAGCTGGTTCAGGGTAAAGCCCGTCATTTTCAGAATCGCGACGCCGATCGCGAGCGAGAGCGGGATCGAGATCATCACCACGAGCGACGCGCGGAAGCCGAGCGGCAGCAGCGTTATCAGAACAAGCGCGAGCGCTATGGAGAAGTCGCGCACTAGGCCCGAAAGGCGATGGTAGACGTTTTTCGATTGGTCGAAGCCGCGCATGATTTTCATGCCCTGCGGCAGTTCCTTCTCGAAGGCGTCGATCGCTTCGTGGATTCGGTCGCGGACGTTGAAGACGTTTTCGCCTTCCTTTTGGGTCGCGGTCAGGAACACCGCCGGCTTGCCGTTCCAGCGGGCAACGTGGCGCTGCTCGTCGTAGGCCCATGTGACGTTGGCGATGTCGCCGACGCGTACTGTCCGGCCGTTCGCGGCGAGGAGGACCGTCTGGCGAACTTCGTCGAGGGAATCGAAGGCGCCGGTTGCCTTCACGTTAAAGCGCCGGTCGCCCGCGTAAATAACGCCAGGCGGCGCGTCGACACTTTCGGATTTGAGTGCGTTTGCGACCGTTGAGACCGGGATCGTCCACTGCGAGAGCTTGCCCATGTCGACGGCGACGCGGACTTCGGTTTTCGGTGCGCCGAACACGCGCGAGTCTTTCACGCCGGGAATGCGGTCGATGATGTCGCGCAAGTCGTCGGCGGCGTCTTCAAGTTCGCGGTAGGAAATGCGGTCGCCGACAAAGGCGACTTGCACGATGTTGGTGTTCGCGGTCGAGGCCTTTTCCAACTCTACGCGCACGATTCCGGCGGGTAGCGAAGGACGCAGCACGTTCACCTCGCGCACCACCTCGTCGAACTTGCGATCGACGTCGATGTCCCAGGAGAACTCGCTCGTGATCACGGCGACACCGTCTTGGCTGACCGAGCGCACCTCCTTGATATCTTCCAACGCATCGATCGCGTCTTCGATGGGCTTGGCGACGAGTTTTTCCATCTCGGCCGGGCTTGCGCCCGGCAGAATGACGCGGACGACATAGACCGGGATCGCGAAAGCGGGGTCTTCGGCGCGCGGGATCGTGAGCAGCGCGTTGATACCGAAGACGGCGAGGCCCGCGAAGAGAACCAGCGTGAACTGCCAGTTCCGGACGAAGAAGGCGGAAAGCGCGCTCACGATTGCGGGTCGGCGACAATCGTGACGATCTGGCCGTTGCGCAAGTACGGCGCGCCAGAGGTGACGACCTTGTCGCCGGGTTTCAGTCCCTCGGCCACAAGGACGAGATCGTCAAGGAAGCCTGCGACACGGATCGAGCGGCGTTGTGCCTTGGCTTGCGCGTCGACGATGAAGACACCTGCCGTGTCGCCGCGGCCTTCGAGGAGCGCCAGGGCCGGGATTGCGAGGTAGGTGCTCGCCTGATCTTTGATCGCCGGAACGATACGCGCTTCGCCGACAAGGCCGGAGCGAACGCCGGACGGCGCGTCGGTGAGTTTCAGCTCGACGTCGAAAGCGCCTGTGCGCGCGTCTGCCTTTCCGGAGAGCCGCGTTATGGTGGCCGCTGCCGGTTTCAGCCCTGCAAAAGTGATCGAAGCGGTATCCCCTTCGCGCAGGCGGGTGATTTGGCTGTCGGAGACGGGCACGATCAAGACGAGGCCGCCACTGGCGTCGCCGAACGTCAGGATCGGTTTGCCGGCAGAGACGACTTCGTTCGGTTCGGCGAGGCGCGCCAAAATCACGCCGTCGGTGGGTGCGCGCAGGTCGGCCTTCGCAGCGTCAAAGGCGGAAGCGTCACTTGCGGCGCGCGCGCGGGTGACGGCCATCATGGCGTCGTCGACGCGGGCTTGGCTGGCGAAACCCTTGGCTTGCAGTTCCTTGGCGCGGCGCAGGGCGGCGGTTGCGTTGTCGAGGGTGGCTTGCGTTTCGCGGTCGCGGGCGCCCACGTCCGTCGGATTCAATTGCGCGAGCACGGCGCCCGCTTTCACAGCGTCGCCCGATTCCGCATTGAATGTCTTCACGATGCCGGCGACTTTGAAGCTGAGCGTCATTTCGCGCTTGAACACCAGCGTGCCCGTGGCGCGGATTTCACCTGCGCGCGCGGCTGGGGCGGCCACCGCGATGCGAACCGGTACAGCTTGCGCTTCGGGCTTTGCGGCCGGTGACGGGGCAAGTGCCAAAGACAGCGCGATTGCTGCGACCGCAACAACGCCGGCGGGAATTACGCTTCGGTGCAGCCTCATGACCTAGCCCCAAGTGAACGCTGTACACTTCATTCACTCTTACCATATAAGTGGACAGTGTCAACTTGATTAAGGTCCGCGAACGGTTTCACATAGCTGTGGCGGTATAAGAGACCGAAATGGCGCGGCAGCGAAAAGACAGCGTGAAGCGACGGATCGGCGCGCCAGCGCGCAGGGCTCAGGTTCTGCGTGTCGCGGGCGAAATGTTCACCAAGGACGGCATCGATGCGACCTCGATGCGCAAGATTGCGCTCAAGGCGGGGGTGTCGACTGCGCTGCTGTATAAGCATTTCGCTGACAAGGACGCGCTGTTGCTTGCGATCGGCGAAGGGTTCTTCGAGAAGCTGATGCGCCATATGGACAAGGCGGTCGAAGGTGTGACCGATCCTGTGAAGCGTCTGCGCATCGCGATGCACACGTATGTGATCTGCGGACTTCAGAACCCGCGCGAGTATCACCTTACCTTCATGACTGCCCTACCCCGGTTGCGGCGCGTGGCCGAGATGAAGGCGTTTCGCGAGCGTGCGCGGCGCGGCGAGACGATGGCGGACGAAGACGTGATGACCGGCATGCGCTGCTTCGCACGCCTGGAGCAGGCCGTTGCGGATGTGGTCGCTTCGAAGCGCTCACGCCACAAGGATGTCGCGGCGATGTCGGAAGTGGTGTGGGCGGGCGGGCACGGCCTCGTCTCGCTCATCATCACGCACGAGAGCTTCGGATTCACCGAGACGCGGCGGCTCGTCGACATGTCGATCGACGTGATGCTGAGCGGGCTTTTGAAGGCGTAGGCTACTCGCCACCCGCCAGTCCGAGTGCGGCGGCGTCGCTGTCGAGAATCTTGCGCTTGCGCTTTGGCCGCGTCCAGACAACGCCCGGGTAGCCTTTGAGGGGCACGAGGCGTTCGCCGAGGTAGGTCCATTCCTGCAGCTCTTCGATCGCGATGTGGTAGAGCGGTTCGCGGCCCGTGCGGCCTTGGATGAGTGCGCGCGGAATGTTGATCATTTTGGGCGAGTGGCTGCGTTCATAGCTGAGGGGCGTGCCGCAGCGTTTGCAGAAGCTGCGCGTCTTGCCTGCCTCTTTGTCTTCATAATGCGCAATCGAGCCTTCGCCTTTCTTCACGCGAACCTTGCTCTTCCAGACACCCACGTAGGTTGCGTAGGCGGCGCCGTGAGCGCGCCTGGTCGCTGCCGAATGGTCGTGCCAAGCCCAAAATACGGGGACGGCGACCTCGAGCTCCACCGCACCGCACAAACAGCGCGCCGACACATGCGGAAGTGATGCGTTCCGGGCACGCGCCGGTTTCTTCGTCTCGTTCACCTTCATGCCTCTCGCGTTGAAGCGGATGACATGTTGCCCGCATTGGCCGACGTTCGCTAGGTTCCGGCCCAACACCCAAGGGGTACTGACGATGGCTGAGACAAACGCGAACGCGGGCGAAGGCGACGGCGACGTGGGAACTCACGTGCGCGGGAGCGAACTGACTGTCGCGTCGGTTTTGGCGGCGGTCGTGGTCGCTGCGGTCATGGGGCTGTCCTATCCCTATATGGTTTTGAAGCTTGGATTCGGACCGAACGTTTCGATCGTCTCAGCGTTCTTCGGTTTCGTGATTTTGAGCCTTTTCACCGCGTTCGGCGGCAGCTACGACCGCTGGCAGAACAATATCGTGCAGACCGCCGGCACGTCGGCAGCGCAGACGGCGTTCATGTGCATCGTGTTGGCCTCGTTCGATATGCTGCGGGATTCCAAGCTGGTCACGTTTCAGCTCGCACCGACACCGGAGCAGACGTTCGTTTGGCTCACCGCGTTGTCGGTGCTCGGCGTTCTGCTTGCGGTGCCAATGCGCCGGCATTTCGTGGTCGACGAGAAGCTTCCGTTCCCGGACGGTATTGCGGCGGCGGAAACGCTGAAGGTTCTTGATCCGCCGCGCGGCTCAGTCAAAGGGGACAGCGCCTACGACCAAGCGCGGCGTGCAGCGATCGTGCTTGGGATCGGGATGCTGGCGTCGGCGGTGCTGATGTTCGTCCGCGAAGACGCTCAGCTGTTCAAATATGTTCCGGAGGGCTGGACGCCCGGCGACATGACGCTTGGCGTCGCCGGCGTGTCGTCGTTCGTGCTCGCGCGGATGGGAGTCGGCGTCTCGTACAGCCTGCTTTCCATCGGCAGCGGCATCATCATCGGCCTTCGCATCAGCTTCTGGCTGATGGTGGGCGTCCTGGTCGGGTGGATCGTGGCGCCTTACTTCCTGCTGCAGAACGGTATTCTTGCCGACAACCCGTCGCGGACGCAGGTTCTATTCTGGCTGATGTGGCCTGCTATCGGGATGATCGTGGCTGCCGGCATGACGATTCTGGCGGTGCGGTGGCACCTACTCGTGCAGGCGTTTCGCGGGCTCGGCTCGGCGGGCACGGGCAGCGGCGAGTTGCCGCTTATCCTGCTGTTGCCTGGGATTGCCGGTCTTGTGGCAGCGGTTTGCTATCTGCAGGAACAGTATTTCGGCATGCCGATTTGGATGAGCGTGATTGCGATCGTGCTTTCCATCCCGTTGATGCTGGTCGGCTTGCGCGCGCTCGGCGAGACGAATTGGGGGCCGATCAGCGCGCTGTCGAACATGATGCAAGGTCTGTTTGCGGTGATCGCGCCGGGCAACGTCAACGCCAACATCATGGGTAACGCCACGACCGGCACGATTGCGTCGACGTCGGAAGGACTCATGCAGGATTACAAGACCGGGCATCTGATCGGATCGACGCCGCGCGCGATGCTCGTGGCACAGTTGATCGGTGCGCCGGTCGGTGCCGCCGCGCTGGCATGGACCTATCCGCTGTTGGTTTCGACCTATGGCATTGTCGGCGAGAACGCCGGGCTTGCGGCACCGACGGCGCGACGGGCCGCGGGGTTTGCGGAAATCTTGAGCGCGGGCGTCGATGCGCTGCCGACAACGGCTCTGATGGCGATGGGTGTCGCGATTGTTCTCGGCATCGTCTTTGCGCTCGCCGAAGACACCAAGTGGAAAAACTTCGTGCCGTCGCCGACCGGCTTGGGGCTTGGCTTCCTGCTGCCGTTCTCGGCCGTCGCCACGATATTTGTCGGCGCTGTGCTTGGGACGATTTGGTGGCTGGTCGCGCGGCGGTCGGCGAACGTTTACGCGGTGCCGCTCGCCTCGGGCTTTATCGCCGGCGAGGCGTTGGTCGCGGTCCTTGTACCGGTGTTGCTCTATTTCGGCTTCGGCAGCAGCTAGCTCGCCATGCCGAGTGCGGACATGTAGAGGTCGAGGAGCGCGTCTTGTTCTTCGCGTTGGCTTGAGTCCAGCTTCCGCAGGCGCACGACCTGACGCACGATTTTGGTATCGAAGCCGTTACCCTTCGCCTCCGCGTAGACTTCGCGGATGTCACCCGAGAGCGCGGTCTTTTCTTCTTCGAGGCGTTCCACACGCTCAACCAAAGACTTCAGCTGATCCTTGGCAAAATTGGTCTTGGCCATACGTTTAAACCCCAAACTAAAACGGTCGAATTAGGGCGCGAACCCTAGTTCGCGGGTGGCGCGCGAATCAATCACTGAAGCCCACGAAACCTGTGGGATTCGAAGCTGTGGAAATCTCCGTCAGCCGTGGTTTTTGTGGGATTTCTCGAATGCCGCTTTCTGGTCAGCGCTCGCATCCTTTTGATAGCGGGCTTTCCATTCGGCTTGCGGCATGCCGTAGACGCGGGCACGCGCGTCATCTTTGGCGATCTCCACGCCCCGGTCGGCGGCGGCGTCCTTGAACCAATCGCCAAGGCAGATTCGGCAGAAGCTGGCGAGGTTCATCAAGTCGATGTTCTGCACGTCCGTGCGCTGATGCAGATGCGCGACGAGGCGGCGGAAGACGGCGGCTTCGATTTCGGTGCGCTTGGCGTCGTTCATGGTGGGTCCTCGGACTTGAGAGGGATCTAGGCGCGCAAGGCTGGTTCGCAAGATAGGGATCAGGCGCGCAGCCCACTGCGCGGCGCCGGTTGCGGTTTCGATTAAATCTTGGCGGATCTCGATCAGCACATGGGCAAAGCCGTACGCGAGCGCGTGTTGCTCCATGCAATCGCCTTCGAGCTCGCCGGCATAGGGCTCGTTGTCGCCGACGGTGAGATCACCCTCGCTACGCAACGCTTCGAGCAGCGGCAGCGCGAGGCGGCCGTCTTTGTGGTTCCAAAGAACGCCCACGTGCCACGGGCGCTTTTTGCCGCGCCATTCGGGTGTGAAGGAATGGATCGAGATGATGACCGGTGCGATGCCTTGCGCACGCGCTCGCGCAACTTGCGCTTCGATTGCATCATGATACGGGCGGTAGAAGCGGCGCGTGCGGGTGGCGACTTCGGCAGCGTCCGCTTTGGCGTTGCCGGGGATGACCGCGCGGTCGGAGAGTTTCATCACCAGCGTCGGATCGTCGGCGCCACGGTTCAGATCTATCAGCAAGCGCGAGTAGCACCCCAGCACAGCCGGGGCATTGAAGGTTTGCGCCATCGCGCGCGTCACGTCGGCTGCGCCGATATCGTAAGCGATGTGGCGGCGGAACAGTTCCGGATCGAGGCCGAGTGCGCCGTACTCCGGCGGCAGCGCGTTCGACGCGTGGTCGCACACGAAGATGAGATGTGGGGCTGCGCCCGCGTTCACAATCTCGAAGGCGTCTTGTTCGCCGGACACGTCCGTTCCCTTTGGCCCTGGTGGCGCGGGAAACTCACACAAAGGCGCAGAGAAACAAAGGGGTGCCACGCCTTCCGGCGGTGGCGCGCCCGGCCTATGATCTGACAAGGAGGACCGGACAATGAAACCATTCACAACAATCGGCGGATTGGTGCTGCTGTTGATCGCCATCGTGCAGGCGGTTCGCGCGTTTCTTGGGTTCGAAGTGACCGTTGATGGTTACGCGGTTCCGGTAGTGGCGAGTTGGGTCGCTGCGATCGTGTTGGGCTTGCTTAGCCTCATGGTGCTTAGCGAGGCGCGCCGCTGAGCGTGGACGCGCCGACGGCGCTACGGCTGTTGTTCGACGCCGCAGTGACGGCGTGCCTTCCGTCTCGCGTTGTGCCGCCTGCCCTGCCCGCGCGCCCCTCAGGGCGGATCGTAGTCGTCGGTGCAGGCAAGGCCGCGGCCGCGATGGCGTCGGCCGTCGAAGATGCGTGGGGGCCGGTCGAAGGCTTGGTTGTGACGCGCTATGGGCACGGCGCTCCGACGCGCACCGTCGAAGTCGTGGAGGCGGGTCATCCCCTACCCGACGAAGCTGGGCGCGATGCAGCGACGCGTGCGTTGGCGATGGTGTCTGGACTTAGCGCGGATGACTTCGTGCTGGCGCTCCTCTCCGGCGGCGGGTCGGCACTGTGGAGTGCGCCGCTCTCGCCACTGACGCTCCACGAGAAACAAGCGATTACGCGCGCGCTCGTTTTGTCATCCGCGTCGATCGACGAGATCAATTGCGTGCGCAAGCATCTCTCGGCGATCAAGGGCGGGCGGTTAGCGGCGGCTGCATATCCAGCGCGCGTCCTTGCGCTCGCGATTTCGGATGTGGCGGGGGACGATCCGTCGGTGATCGCGTCAGGGCCGACTGTCGGCGATCCAACGACGTGCGCCGATGCCGCCGCGATATTGGCCAGGTACGGCGTTCCTGTTCCAGCGTTGGGCGAGTCGATCAAGCCTGGTGACCCGCGTATTGCACGTTCGGACTTTCGCATTGTTGCGCGCGCTGCCGATGCATTGGCTGCGGCGGCGGACGAAGCGCAACGAATGGGCTTCGACACAAAAGTTCTCGGCGTCAACGTCACGGGTGATGTGCGCCGCGTCGCGCAGGCGCATGCGGAGATCGCGCGCCACACCGATGCCCACGCACGGCCTCTCGTTCTGCTGTCTGGCGGCGAGTTGACGTTGACGGTCAAGGGACAGGGTCGCGGTGGGCCGAACCGCGAGTATCTTCTGGCGCTGGCGGAGGCATTGCAGGGCGCACCGAACATCTGGGCGCTTGCCGCCGATACCGACGGGATCGACGGCAGCGACGACGCGGCTGGGGCTTGGATTGGGCCCGACACGCTCGCGCGGGCGCGGACGCTGCAACTTGATCCGCGCGCGCTCGTAATCGCGAACGATTCGGGGCGTTTCTTTACCGCCCTCGGTCAATCGATCGTGACGGGACCCACACGTACGAACGTGAACGACTTCCGCGCGATCCTGATCGCGCCTGCGGTTTGACCTCCAAGGGGCCGCAGACGATGCTTGTCCGGCGGTGATTCGGATGTTGCGTTCCAGCGTTCTCCTTCTTGCGGTTTTGATGCCAGCGCTTGCGGCGGCGCCCGCACAGGCGAAGTTCACCGTGTGCAACAAGACGACGCATGCGTTTCTGATCGCGATCGGCCGGCCGGCCGCGAAGGGCTGGATCAGCGAGGGCTGGTGGCGCGTGGAACCCGAGGCTTGCGCTGACGTTTTGCAGGGCGACTTGAAAGCGCGCTATTACTATCTGCGCGGCGTACATTTGGGGGTCGATGGGGCCTGGGATGGGAATCGTTTCTTCTGCGTGGCGGCCGACAACTTCACAATCAAGGGCCGGGACAATTGCAGGAAGCGTGGATACGGTCAGGCCGGGTTTTTCGAAGTCGACACCGGGGCCGGCGATTCGTGGGTGCAAAATCTTTCCGACTGACACTTCAAACGAGAACGACGTGAGCCATGCGCCGGCGCCGTAATGTGAAAATCGTCGCGACGCTGGGGCCAGCCTCGCGCGATGAAGACATGATCCGGCGCCTCTTTCAGGCGGGCGCGGACGTGTTCCGCATCAATATGAGCCATACGGATCATCCGACACTTGCGGATTTCGTCACGAAGATTCGCGCCGTCGAGGCGGAGCTTGGACGGCCGATCGGCATTCTTGCCGACTTGCAGGGGCCGAAGCTTCGCATCGGTGCGATGGCGGGCGGCGGCGTCGATCTTGAAGCGGGCTCGCAGGTCAAGATTGATTTGGACTCACGCCCAGGCGATGCGCATCACCTTTATTTGCCGCACAAAGAAGTGTTCGCGGTTCTGAAAGAAGGCGGGCAGCTTCTGATCGACGACGGCCGCATTCGGCTGCGCCTGCAAAAGGTCGCTAGCGATAGCGTGACGGCGCTTGTCGAGACCGGTGGGCGTTTGACGGATCGAAAGGGTGTGAACGTTCCCGACGCGGTGCTACCCATCGCGGCGTTGACGGCGAAGGATCGTGCAGACCTTGATCGCGCGTTGGAGCATGGCGTCGATTGGATCGCGCTCTCGTTCGTGCAGCGGCCTGAAGACGTGGCGGAGGCGCGCAAGATCGTCGGTGGACGAGCGGGCGTATTGTCGAAGATCGAAAAGCCGTCCGCGATCGAGCGCCTGCATGAGATTCTTGAACTCTCCGATGCGGTGATGGTGGCGCGCGGCGACCTTGGCGTCGAGCTTCCCGTCGAGCATGTGCCGGGCAAGCAGAAGCAGATCACCCGGGCGGCGCGCGCGGCGGGCAAGCCGGTTGTTGTCGCGACGCAAATGCTGGAGTCCATGATCACAAGTCCGATCCCGACGCGTGCGGAAGTGTCCGACGTCGCGACAGCGGTCTTCGACGGCGCGGACGCGGTGATGTTGTCGGCGGAGTCGGCGTCAGGAAAGTATCCGATCGAGGCCGTGGGCATGATGGATCGTGTCGCCCGCTCGATCGAGGGCGATGCGCAGTATCGCACTGTGATGGACGCGCAGCGTTCGGAGCCGGAAGCGACAACACCCGACGCGATCACGGCGGCGTCGCGCCAAGTGGCGCAGACGCTAAAGGCTGCGGCGATTGTGTGTTGGACGGGGTCCGGATCGACGGGCTTGCGCGCATCGCGCGAGCGGCCGGGCGTTCCCATCATCGCGCTGACACCGGTTGCCACTACGGGGCGCAGGCTTGCGATCGCGTGGGGCTTGCACTGCGTCGTCACGGAAGACGCGCACGATCACGAGGACATGGTCGACCGTGCGTGCCAGATCGCGTTTCGCGAAGGGTTCGCTTCGGTGGGTCAGCGGATCGTGGTTACGGCCGGCGTTCCGCTCGGTACGCCGGGTGCCACGAACGTGCTGCGCGTTGCGTTTGTGGGACGCCGAACATCGGGCGTTCCCGGCGCCTAGGTCGGCGGCGGCTTCTTTTCAGCATCGTTGGTGAGTTGGCCGGCGCGGCGGGCGATCGCCTCAAGCATCGGGTTCAACACCACGGCGCGACGGTAGGCGGCGAGTGCTGCCGATTTGTCGCCGGCGGCCTCAGCGATTTGGCCGATGATGGCGAGCGCGCGGAAATGGCGCGGTTCGAGATCGAGCGCTTTTTCCAAATCGGCGGCGGCTTCTTGCTGGCTGTCCATGGCGACCAGAAGTTCCGCGCGGCAGAACCAGACTTGCGCGTAGGTCGGTCTCATCTCGGCGACAGAGTCGAGCAGCTTCTTTCCCGTCGCGAAGTCTTGTGCTGTGACGGCGGTTTGCGCGCGCGCAATCAGCACGTCGACAGTGTCGCTGCCCGAGAGCGTCCAGATCTCGACGATCTTTGCTTCGATGGCGGCGGACTCCGGCGCCGTACGCACGGCGGCGAGTTGGGTAAACAGGCGGTCGAGACGCGGGTCGTTCTGATCCGCGTGGGCCGGAAAAAGGGCGAGTGTTGCAATCGCCAGGGCTGCCAGGAGGGGGCGCATGCGCGGTATGCTACGACTTCAAGGGGGCAAGTCCAGCGGCTTTCGGCATGAAGATTACCCGGCGAGACCTCGGCGGAATGGCGGCTGCGCTGCCATTTGGCGCGCGCGCAATCGTGAACGATCCCGAGGTCGTGATCGTGGGTGCGGGTGCTGCCGGCATCGGCGCGGCCCAAACGCTGATCAACGGCGGACGGCGCGTGCAGATTCTCGAAGCGGCGCCGCGTGTCGGCGGGCGCTGCTACACGGACACGGCGACGTTCGGGCTGCCGTTCGATGCGGGTGCTGGTTCGCTGCACAATGCGGACAAGAACCCGCTTGCCGGTATGGCGAAGCTCTACGGGTTCGAGACGCGGGCGCATGACGCGACCGAGGTGCTGTTCGTCAACGGCGCACGCGGCGTCCGCGCAGCTTACGAGCGGGCGTTCGATGCGTTGAGCGGCGCGCTGTCGGAGGCAGCGGAGGGCGAAGCGGACTTCGTCGCGTCCGCCGTGCCGTGGCCGGAGGTCGATGAAGAGGCACGAGCATGGTTGCCGACAGCGGCGGCGGCGATCGGTCCGTTCGAGATGGGCGTCGACTTCGAAGAGATGTCGGTCAAGGACTGGGCGCTGCGCGACGAGGCGGAGCCCAACAAATTCGTTCGCCAAGGTGTCGGCACGCTGCTCGGCCGGATGGCGGGTGGCTTGCCGATTTCGGTCAACACGCCGGTGCGCGGGGTCGCAAGTTTTGGCCGCGATGTGCGCGTCACGACGGATCGCGGGACGGTGCGGGCGCGGGCTGCGATCGTGACCGCGTCGGTCGGCGTGCTGTCGGCAGGGGCGATACGCTTCGAGCCGCGGCTCGGCACCGTTGTCGAAGACGCGCTTGCCGGCATGCAAATGGGTTTGGTGAGCAAGATCGTGCTTGCCTTCGCGCCGGGAAGCCCTGTGCTTCGGATTGCGGAGGGTAGCGTGCTGGTGCCGCAAGTGAGCGGCGAACG
Source organism: Alphaproteobacteria bacterium (assembly GCA_031365165.1). Classification (GTDB taxonomy): domain Bacteria; phylum Pseudomonadota; class Alphaproteobacteria; order Micropepsales; family Micropepsaceae; genus SZUA-430. Next base: position 649 of record JANLXP010000234.1, on the reverse strand, counting down.
GGGACATTATTTCCTCGCGCGGCCGTGTGGTGCGCCGATCGTCATTTGCTTCGTCGGTGGCTCGCTCGCTTGGGAGCTCTCGTCGCAAAGCAACGCGGCCGCGGTTGTGTTCGCACGCGAGCGGCTGCGCGCGTTGTTCGGCGGCGATGCGGATCGCGATTTTCGCGGTGGGATGGCGACGGGATGGGGAACCGATCCGTTGACGCGCGGCGCTTATGCGGTTGCGCGCCCCGGAACTTGGCGCGCGCGCCATGCGCTTGGCGCGCCGATTGCGGGCCGCGTGTTTCTGGCGGGTGAAGCGCTTGCGGGGAAGGCGGCGCAAACCGTGCACGGCGCTTTTCAAAACGGACAAGCAGTCGCGCGGCGGGTGTTGCAGCTGCTTAAGACTTGAACGGCGATGGGCCGCCGGTGGCCCAATCGATCAGTTCGATCGTGTGGACGACGGATACAGGGACTGCCGCTTTGATCTGCGCCCAACAGCCGATGTTGCCTGTCGCCACGATCTGCGGTTCGATTGCCATCAGCGCGGTCGCTTTGCGCGTTTGCAGTTCGCCGGCGATGTCGGGTTCGAGCACGTTGTACACGCCGGCAGAGCCGCAGCAATTCGTGTCGCGCGGTTCGACGATTTCGAAGCCGAGCTTGCGCAGCA
>JANLXP010000227.1:0-3256 GCA_031365165.1 Alphaproteobacteria bacterium | reverse complement strand
CGAGGCCCGAGATCATCGCCGTTCGCCGCTTCACGCCCGCCATGCGCGCCGCGATCAGCCCGTAAACGACCGGCTTGATCGTGTAGGCGAACAGCAAATCGGGCTTGAGCTTGCGCATCAGCACGAGAAGGTGCGTCAGCGTGCGCCAATCGCTCAGCGGGTTCAGCCCCGCGCGCTCCATCGGCACGTCGTGGTAGGCGACGCCGCGCGCCTGAAACCACGCGTCGGCTTTCGCGTCGCGACCGGCGCCCGCGGCGGACACGCGGTGCCCCGCGCTCAACATCGCCTCGATCAACGGCCCGCGGAAGTTGACGAGCGATTTCGGGTCGTTTCCGAGAATCAAAATGTGCATGGGCCTAAGTGTTAACGCGCGGACTCAAGAGGTCACGCACGCGGTGCTGGCTTCGCTTGGTCCCCGCGCGCACCGCGCGTACTTTCGATCACATAGCTGTGCATTACGTCAGTTGCCCGTTGCGCACGTCGTGCGGCTGTCGTTTATCCCGCCCACATAAAGTGAAGACCGAAGGCCAGGGAATTCGAAACTAGCGCCCGCTGCCAAGACAGCGGGCGCTATTTTTTTTACCCCGCGCTCGCGCCCAGTTTGCGTTCCCAGTCGAGCGCCGTCTCGACGATCTTGGGCAGCGACGCATACCGCGGCGTCCAGCCGAGCTCGGCCTTGAGCTTGCGCGCATCGCACGCGAGCGCCGCCACATCGCCCGGCCGCCGTGGGCAATCGCGCGTCGGCAACGCGTGGTTCAGCACCTGGCCGAACGCCGCCACCACCTCGCGCACCGAATGCCCCGTGCCATAGCCGCAATTGTAGAGCCGCGTCTGACCCGCCGCCCCAGGCTTGGTCAGCGCCAGCACATGCGCCTCCGCCAGATCCATCACGTGGATGTAGTCGCGGATCGCCGTGCCGTCCGGCGTCGGATAGTCGGTGCCGTAGATGTCGAGATGCGCCCGCACACCCGTCGCCACTTGCGAAGCCACCTTGATCAAATGCGTGGCTTCCGGCGTGCGCTGCCCGGTGCGCAGCCGCTCGTCCGCGCCCGCCACATTGAAATAACGAAAGATCGTGGCCCGCATGCCCGAGACCCGCGCGATGTCTTTCAGCATGAACTCGGAGGCGAGCTTCGAATGCCCGTAAGGATTCGCGGGCGCAGTCACGACGTTCTCGTCGATCAGCGCCGCCGCGGGCTCGCCGTAAACCGCCGCCGTCGATGAAAACACAAAATCGTGCACGCCGGCCTTCGCGCACGTGTCGAACACGCTGAGCGACTTCACGGTGTTGTTGAAATAATACTTCGCCGGTTCCGCGACGGATTCTTCCACGCGAATCGCTGCGGCAAGCTGCACCACCGCCTCGATGCGCCACTCGCGAATTGCGCGGGCCAGCGCGTCTGCGTCTCCGCAATCGGCTTGCACGAAGGGCACCTGCGGCGGAACCGCAGCGCGCGCGCCCGTGGACAGATTGTCGAGCACAAACGGCTCGTGTCCCAGGTCGAGTAAATGATGCGTGATGGAGCTGCCGATATAGCCAGCCCCGCCGATCAGAAGCGTCCGCATCTTGGAACTGTTCTCCTTCGCATCGCTCACGAGTTTCTAAACGGGCCGTTCATGCACCATTCAGCCCCAGGAGCGCAAAAGCCGACCCTGGGGACACCCATTCGAAAGGTAAGAGAAATGAGATTACGAACTCTCGCTCCGGCGCTAGGAGCTGCGCTGAGCTTGAGCCTCCTCGTCGCACCGGCCTGGGCCGATCGCGGCGGCGGGTGGCGAGGCGGCGGCAGTGATCAGCAAGCACATCAAGACGGCGGCAACCGCTCTGGCGGCGGCGACGGTAGTTGGCGTCAACGCGGAGGCGGCGGCGGTGGTGGCGGCGGCGATCAAGATCAGGGCTCACGCAGTCGCGGCGGAAATCCGCCGGGACCTGCTGGTGGTCCTGGCGCAGGTCCGCGTTGGAATCCGCCCGGCCCAGCCGGCGGTCCAGGCGCAGGCCCGCATTGGAATCCACCCGGCCCAGCCGGTGGCCCAGGCGCAGGCCCCAATTGGAATCCGCCGGGACCCGCTGGTGGACCAGGCGCGGGACCGCGCTGGCGTCATCGCGACAACGACAACAATCCGCCTGGACCGCGCGGCGGCCCTGGCACGAACTGGGAAAACCGGCCCGGACCACAGGGCGGCCCCGGCACGTCGCCGGACCGTCGCTGGCGTGGTGACCGCGACTGGCGCGACCGCGACTTCCGCGACCGCAACTGGCGCAACAACAACAACGGCAACTGGCGTAACAACAACAACTGGCAAGACCGTTGGCCGGGCGTGAGACATCACCCGCGTTGGCGCCCTGACCAGTTCTATTCCCAAAACTACTGGTACCCGCGTTGGTACAACAACGGCTGGGACGATAGCTGGCGTTGGTACATCGGTCTGCGCTTCTACGACGATGCGTACTGGTGGTACTACGACGACCAGTGGATGTACTGGGACTACAGCGGCCTCTGCTGGCGCGCCGGTGAACCGCGCTGGAGCTCGTACGGTTGGCAAGACCGTTACTGGCCGCGCCAATGGAACAACTATCGCTGGCGCTTCTGCTGGTAAGATCGAATGCAACGGGGCCGGAGAGAAATCTCCGGCCCTAATTCTTTGGCCAAACCCGGTAGTGGTCGCGATACCAAGCAACGAAGCGCGGGATCCCTTCGCTGATCGGCGTCTTCGGCTCGAACCCTAGATCACGCCGCGAAGCCTCGATGTCGGCATAGGTCCGCGCCACATCGCCCGGCTGCATCGGCTCGAACTTCACCTGCGCCTTTTGCCCAAGCGCCTTCTCCAACACCGCAATGAAATCGGTCAGCTTCTCCGACCGGTGATTGCCCAAATTGTAGATCCCATGCGGCGGCGTAGCTGACGGCTTGCGCGCAAGCGCCGCCAACACGCCTGAAACGATGTCGTCGATGTAAGTAAAGTCGCGCCACATCTCGCCGCCGTTGAACACGGCGATCGGCTCACCCGCCAGAATCGCGCGCGTGAACAGGAACGCCGCCATATCCGGCCGCCCCCAAGGCCCGTACACCGTGAAGAACCGCAAACCCGTCGCCGGCAGCTTGTAGAGATGCGCGTATGTGTGGCCGATCAACTCGTCGGCCTTCTTCGTCGCCGCATAAAGCGAATTCGGCTGCTCCGTCTCGTCGTCGATCGAAAACGGCAGCTTCGTGTTGCCGCCGTAAACCGACGACGAACTCGCATAGACGAAATGCTG
>JANLXP010000219.1:0-2280 GCA_031365165.1 Alphaproteobacteria bacterium | reverse complement strand
GTGCAGCTTTCGCTGACCAGTTTCGTCAGGTCGACCGCAGCTTCTTCGAGCTTCACGTGACCCGCTTCGACTTCGGAGAGGTCGAAGAGAGAGTTGATGACGGACAGAAGCGAAGCGCCGGTGCTGGCGATTTCCTTCGCGTAGGTGGATCGTGTTTCGCCGCCCGTTGCCGCTTCCAGCGTCTCGCGGTTGATAAGGTCGGAAAGACGCACGATCGTCGAGAGCTGCGCGCTCAGCGCGTGGCTCAAGCTTGCGATGTGTTCGGATTTCGCTTTCAGCGCGGCTTCGGCGGTTTCCTTGGCGCGGCTCAAATCCCGCTCACGCGCCCATAACTTGTCGCGCACAATCTTCATTTGGCGGAAGGCTTCTAACGCGCGGGCCATCGGAGCTAAGGCGTCGCCGGCGTTCGGCTTCGGCCCGCGATAGAGCGCGTTGCCGCGGGCGAGCGCGTCCATAGCGTCGTTCAGCTGCACAAGTGGCGTCGTCCAGTACCAGGCGAGCGCGAATGCCGCGAGCACGGCGAGGCCCGCGACGGTTAGAAAGCGGTTCGAGAGGCTGTTCGTGGTGGCGAGGATGGCGGCTGCGGGCGTTACGCCAACGGCAATGAGCCCTAAGTCCTGCGGCAGCGCTTTCTTCTTCATCGGAAGTCCGGCAACGAAGTAGCTGTCGCCGCGCCAGGTCATTTCGGTACCCGTGCGATCGTTCTGCAGCGCTTCGAGCAGCGTTGCGTCGGTGCGCGAGGCGAACACGACGTGCCCGTCGCGTTTCGTCAGGATCAGCGCGTTGCCGTCGGCGCTGAACGTTGTCGGTGCGATGACCGCCTTCAAGATGGCGTTGAAATTGAGCACACCGGTCAGCGTGCCGACCACGGATTGGCCGTCGTGGCGAGCGATCAGCGGTACTGCGAAGGATACGGTTTCCTTCGTTTCGCCGGCGCGCGCAGCGAGGGGGCTTTGATAGTTGCGGCCGGACGCTGCCATGCGGAAGCCTTCGTCGGACGCGATGTTGCGGATGTCGTCTTTGGACGTGGTCGCGATAACGTTGCCTTGCGCGTCGGTCACGTAGAGCGCTGCAAAGTCCGGATACTGTGCGGCGAGACTTGTCAGCGTACGCGCAAGGTCGCCGCCTTCACCCGCGATCAGCACGTCTTGCATGACGGAGAGTTGGCTCCACGCCGTCAGGTGGCGCAGGTTCAGGCCTGCGCGGTCTTCGATCGCGGCAGCAGCTGCCTCGGTCGTGGTCGCGATTTCATGGGTGCCGGCATCGCGCATCGTTGCCTGTGCGCCGAACCAGATCGCACCAAAGCCGAGAGCGAGCGGTGCGCCGATGCAGATGGCGAGTGCGACGTTGATTTTTTCCCTTAGCCACATAGGCGGGTTCCCTCGGTAATGCAGCGCCGGGGCGCGGCAATGCGCTCCACGGCAACGATGGTCCAGTCGCCCACGGGGCGATAATTCACGCGGTAGTGTTGTTCGCCGCCGACGATTTCGCCGCTGTGTGCGGGAGCGGCTTTGCGGATTGCGGCCAGCGTCAGCTTGGCCACGATCGTGGTGCCGCCGTTGGCGCCGGTGCGGCTGTCGGCCAAGATCACGCCTTTCGCATCCGTCAAGACGGCGAAGCGGTCGGCGGAAAGGCCGTAAGCCAGGACGGTGTGATAGCTCGAGAAGTCTTGGCGGGCGTCGATGACGAATTCGCTCTGGTCGCGGTAGAAGACCGGCGCCAGCAGATGGAGGCCTTGACCGTTCTGCAGCGTGGCGGTCCGGCGCGGCGTGGTCGCTAGCCCTGCCGACAACAACGGATCCTTTTTTGGATCGAGTGTCGCAATCGTGCGGTCGAAGTTGCCTGCGCGAGCGAGGAATGTCCCCGAGCGGTCGGCGACGCTGACTTCGCGGATGCCGAAGCGGTTGAGGAGCGTCGCCAGCAGGGCGTTGACGCGCGGCTGCAAGCGGGCGGCTTCGCCGAGCGATGCGGTGCTGAGATAGGCCGCGAACAGGCGGTCGCCGGCGGCGAGTGCGACTTGGCGTTCGGCGCGTGCTTTCAGGAGGTCGACGGCGGCGGCTTTGTCGGCGCTGATACGCTCGACCGCGTCGAACGGCGCTGCGTCGGCGTGTGCGCTCAGCATGAGCGCGAGCGACAGCATCGATGCCGCCAGAAGAATTGAGACCCCACGCATTGGCTGCGCCCGTTACTTTTTGTTAGTGCGGATGAAGGCCGCGTGAACGCGTGCTTCCCCGGCTTTGTTCGATTTCGAGACTACGGGCGTACGGTCAAGAAATGCTG
>JANLXP010000111.1:0-28729 GCA_031365165.1 Alphaproteobacteria bacterium | reverse complement strand
CGTGTCGAACTTCGGCCGCCGCGGCACCGGCCTGCACAACGACGGCATAAACATCGCTGCCGACCCGAACACGCCCGTGAAGGCCGCCGACACCGGCACGGTGGTCTACGCCGGCAACGAACTCGCCGCCTACGGCAACCTGCTGCTCGTGCGCCATGCGAACGGCTACGTCACGGCGTACGCGCACAACAAGAAACTGCTCGTCGGCCGCGGCGACACCGTGAGCCGTGGCCAAACGATCGCACTCGTCGGCTCAACCGGCGACGTCGACCGCCCGCAACTCCACTTCGAAATCCGCAAAGGCGACCGCGCGGTCGATCCCAACCGCCTGCTCGTCCGCGAGACGGCAAGCCGCTAGCCCCAAGAGAGCAAACAGCTAACCCAACGCCTCCGGATCGCGCTATTGTTCGCGCCGGCTACTGGGAGTGCGTCGATGTTTGCTCGTTTGTTATTGTGCGCAACACTTGGCGCCGCGCTCGCCGCCCCCGTTCGGGCTGATGATTTTCTTTCCGATCTTGCCGGATGCGCCACGACACCGATCGACGCGGCAAAATTCGCGACGAGCGACGTGAAGAAAGCCGCAACCTTTGTCGTCAACCACGGCGAATGCGTGCCGATGGTGGTGGGCGGCGATCCAATCCTTTACGGCGCGACGGGCGGCTTCATCGTCTTGCAGGCGAACGGCTCTCTGCCGACGAGTTACGGCGCCTGCGTTGACGCAACGTTGGGCCAGGCAAGCCAACAGGTCGCCGGCGTTCTCAATGCCTATGTCAACACCCCGCCGCTCTCGAGTGTCATGCCGGCCGCAGGCAAAGCGAAGCTCGCGCAGATCGCACAAGGCAAAATTCAGGACGGCCTCTACTCGGTGCCCGGCATTGCGGTGGTGACCGAACGCCTCGACTGCGCGTGCGCGGTGACGTCGAGCGGCGTCAACATCGACGCCCTAAAAGAGCGCATCAAAACAGTGGTCGACGGCGCCGGCGACTGCAAGAAGGTGCTGAACAAACTCGTTGGTGGTGCATACGACACGGCGAAGGGCGCCTACAGCGCAGGCAAGGCTTTCGTGAACTCGGTCGGTTGCTCGCTCGGCTTCGGCGGCTGCTCAAGCGGGCCGCCGCTGTTTTGCACCGGCTATTTCAATATGCGCGACCAAGGTATTTCCCACGAATCGTTAGCCCAAAACCTGAGCGCGTGGTTTCCGGAAGAAGTTGAAAAATGCGAGCAGAAATACGCCAATGTCGTTGCCGATCGCCAAAAGAAGGCCGTGGCGGATGCCGAGAAGAAGCTGTTCGATCAAGAAATGGCGAAGGCTGAGCACTTGGGCGCGGCCAACGCGCTGGGCTTCGCGTTTCGCTGGAGCAAAAAGTGTCTCGATGCAGAATGCAAATCGTCGATCGCAAAGTTCGCCGACCTCTACACCGCCGACATCCTCAATCCTGAGACGATCCAGTACTACAAGACGTTCAAGGTCGCCGTTGCCGCGATGGAAAAGAAATACGGCGCTCTCGCCGAAGTCGCCCTCATCCTATCCAAAAAGCGCGTGAAGAAAGACCTGAGCGCGCCGGCCGAGGTGCGGCTGCAGGCATTTGATTGCGTGGCGTTCCTAGGCCGGCCGAGACAGTCATTGTGCCCGTCGAGCGAGGGCTTCGCCGCATGCCGCTCCTATGCCGACGGCGACCGCTGGGATGCATGTGCGTCGGAAGGGAAGGTTGGCATCTACTCGGCTGGCGAAGCGCTCGACCGGCTGGTGCGTCGCGGCGGGTGCATTCCCGAACGAGCCCGCAGCGGCAGCGTCAGCCGGCTCGTCGCACGGCCGGTCGTGACGGCGCAGTGCCTCGCCGCGCGTGCGCGCAACGCTTGCGAAATTCTGCGTAAGGGCGGGTCGGCCGTTCGCTGCGAAGGACCAGTCGAGATCGTGCGGCTCGACGTGAATCGATATCGCGTTCGCCGGCCAATCTTGCAAGCGCCGCCAGCCTTGCGTCCGATGCCAGTCCAACCAGCGCCGCAACCCATACCGCCACCGGGACGCGTCGCGCCCACGCTGCGACCCGCTCTAACGCCGCAGTCGAGCACGCTATGCGTCTTCGACGCAGGCCCGCGCGCCGGGCAACGGCAAGACTACGCGCCGATGGCACCGCTACCAGTCGGTACGCCGTGCCAAGACGGCCGCGGCAGCACAGGCCGCGTCGTCGCGCCGTAAACGATCGGCGCTGACCAAACAAAAACGGCGGCCGCCTTTGGAGGCAGCCGCCGCTGAATGTAGCGCGTCGTGTTACCACTTCAGCGTATTCGCGTGACCCTGAATCCACTCGCTGACCTTCGCGGGGGGGGGGTACTTCCGTGGCGACGCTCGCGGCTCAGACCCCGCGACCATTGCCTCAACTCAGTGCCGGGTAATCTCCGCGCGGCCCACCACCATGTGATGCACCTCGTCCGGACCGTCGGCAAAGCGGAGGTGGCGTTGATGCGCGTACATCTCGGCGAGCGGCGTCCACTGCGAGATGCCGGTCGCGCCGTGTATTTGCATCGCCTGATCGATGATCTGACAGACGCGCTCCGGCACCATTGCTTTCACCATCGAGACCCAGACGCGCGCCTCGCGGTTACCCAACACGTCCATCGCCCGCGCGGCCTTCAAGACCATCAGACGCATGGCCTCGATGTCGATGCGCGCACGAGACACCAGTTCAAGGTTCTTGCCGAGATTGATCAGCGGCTTTCCGAACGCCTCGCGCGAGACGCCGCGCTTCACCATCAGGTCCAGCGCACGTTCAGCTTGCCCAATCGAGCGCATGCAGTGATGTATACGGCCGGGGCCGAGGCGCAGTTGCGAAATTTCGAAACCGCGGCCCTCGCCGAGCAGCATGTTGTCCTGCGGAACGCGCACATTGTCGAACTTCAAGTGCATGTGGCCGCGCGGCGCGTGATCCTCGCCGAACACGGACATCGCGCCCAGGATCTTCACGCCCGGCGTGTCCATCGGCACCAGGATCTGCGAGTGCTGGAATTGCGCTGCAGCGTTCGGGCTCGACTTCACCATCACGATCATAATCTTGCAGCGCGGGTCGCCCGCGCCTGAGATGTAGTACTTCTCGCCGTTGAGGACCCACTGGTTGCCGACAAGTTCGGCACGCATCGAAATGTTCTTTGCATCAGAGGAGGCGACGCCTGGTTCCGTCATGGCGTAGGCAGAGCGGATCTCGCCGTTCAGCAGCGGCTTCAGCCAGCGTTCCTTCTGCGCGGGCGTGCCCACGCGTTCGATCACTTCCATGTTGCCCGTATCCGGCGCGGAGCAGTTCAGCGACTCCGACGCCAACGGATGCTTGCCGAGTTCGGCCGCGATATAGGCATAGTCGAGGTTGGTAAGGCCGCGTCCGATTTCCGCATGCGGCAGGAAAAAATTCCAAAGCCCGGAAGCCTTCGCCTTGTTCTTTGCCGTCTCCAACAGCTCAAGCTGCCCCGGCGCCCACGACCAGCGGTCCTTACGGCCTTCGCCCAGGCGGTGAAACTCCTCCTCGATCGGCGCGACGTTCTCCACGATATGCTTCTTCACGGCGTTGAACAAAGGCAGCGCGTCATCCGACATCGCAAGGTGGTTCAACCGCGGGTCGAGATGATCGGGTTCGGCTGCGCGTTTTTGTGCTTGGCTCATGGGATCCCTCCTGTGTTGCTGAATAGCGATGGCTCACCCTAGCGGGCCAAGCCCCGAAAGGGTAGTCATGCCGTGCCCCGCAATCGCACCGGGCAATGCAGCCGCGAACAATCGCCGGTGCACCCGTTCAACGAGGCGCTTGATGTCCACCCAAGAATTCGACGCCGCAATCGAGGCATATCGTCAAGCGCTCCGCTCGATGATGCATGGTGACCACAAGCCCGTCCTGAAACTTTACTCGCGGCGTGATGACGTCACGCTCGCAAACCCGCTCGGTCCGCCGATCCTCGGTTGGGCCAACATCGAGAAAGAAGCGGCGGCCGTCGCAGCGGGTTTTGCAGGTGGCGACATGACCTTCGATGAGGTAACGCGCTTCACGACGCTGGATCTAGGCTACGTCGTGGCGATCGAACGCGCGCAAGCACGCCGCAAGGGAAGCGATCAACCTGTGCCGATGGCTTTGCGCGTCACGACGATCCTCCGGCGGGAGGGGGGCAGATGGATGATCGCGCTCCGTCACGCCGATAGGGTGACCGAGCGGACTCCGCCCGCGTAACCTTTCGCGACCTTGCCCACAAACTGCCGCTAAGACACGGCCGCAACGGAGAATCGAATGTCGCTTTCCGATTTGTCCTCAATCGCCAGCGTCGTCAGCAGCGTCGCTGTCGCAATTACGCTTGTCTTCCTCGTGTTTCAGATGCGCCAAAACACGTTGGCCGTTAAAGCGGCTGCGTCCCAAGCGTATTCAACAGCATACGCGGATCTATCGAACATAACCGTGGTCAACGGCGATATGGCGCGCATCTGGAGGTTGGGCAACGCCGACATGGGTCAGTTGAACGACGACGAGCGCGTTCGCTACGTCTCTTACCTCAGCACGATATTTCGCTTTGTGGAGAGCGCGCGGCTGCAATGGCGTCACGGACAGTTGGACGGCGAGCACTGGCACGCGTTGGTGAGCGACTTCAAGGACCTCACGATGCAGCCGGGTGTGACGGCATACTGGGCTCTACGGCGTCACTGGCACACCGAAGAGTTTCGCAAATGGTATGAGTTGTTACCAAAAAGCGAGACCGTGCCCGCCCTCTACGGCGTACCGGCACAAGAGTCGCAATAGGCACAGCGCAGTTCCTGAACCACAGCGTTCTCACTTGCAAAGACCAACATGACCGCACTCGACAAATCGCTCGCACTCGAACCGCAAGGGGAGGGCACGTGGCGCGCGTTGGCAGAGCCGCAATACGAAGCAAACACCGGTATGTTCGGTGGTTGGACGATGGCGCTCCTGGCGAAGGCGGCGCTCGCGCACCCGGACGCGCAAGGCACACTTTCCGCAGCCACAGTGCATTTCGTGAACCGCGTCCCGCCGGGCTCGTTCGTGAATCTCCATGCGCAGCGCCTAGGCGCGAGCCGCTCGCTCGCTTATTGGCGCTGTGATCTCACTGTCGAAGGCGCGGCTCCGGGCGAACTCGCCGCGACCGCAACAATGGTGCTCGCCAACCGGCGTGAGAGCGACCACTTCACTGAAGCCAAGATGCCGGACGCGCCGCCGCCCGAAACCCTCGAACGGTTCCAGCCGGGCGTTCCGTTCGGCGAACGCACGGACATGCGCGCGGTGTCGGGCGCGCCACCGTTCAATAAGCCGTCCACCCGTTCGATGATATGGCAACGCGAAACCTCAGGCCGCAAGCTCGACGCCATACAAATGGCGTTCCTTTGCGACATTGGCCCGCCGCGCGTTTGGTACCTCGGCACGACGCCGCGCCCGTCGTCCACGACGACGATGTCGATCTACATCCACGCGACCGAGCACGAACTCGCGGCCTGCGGCGATGACTTCGTCCTCTCTGACATGATCGCGACCCGCATCGAACACGCGACCGCCGGCTCAAACGCGAAGATGTGGAGCAGAGGCGGCGCATTGCTCGCAACGACAGAGCAGCTCTGCTGGTTTCGGTAGGCGGTCACGTCGCCGCGCTACGGTTCGCCCATTTCTGATCGTTGTCGCAATCTGGCGCGACAAACGCGCTGGACCGATCAACCCTTGGAGTGTGCCTCATTTCGCGGCACATAGGCAACAAACCGCGCCGCCGCATGGCGCGTACAACGCCGCCCCAACCTGCTACTACCCCCAATGCCTATTTTTACAGTCAGGCACGTCACCACCTATTCGTACAAGCGAGCCGTCGGGTTCGGCGAGCACCGCATGAGGCTTCGCCCACGCGATGACGGCGATCAGACCGTTGTTGACTTGAAACTAGACATCGCGCCGGTGCCGGCTGCCGTCGCCTGGTCGCACGATGCGTTCGGCAATCATGTCGGCAGCGCCCTGTTTGCGGAGCGCGCGAAGGAGCTTCGCTTCGACAGCACGGTTCGGCTGGAACACCAAACTTCACCCTTTGACGCTACCACGATCGCACCCCGCGCGCGCACGTTCCCTTTCGCCTACACCGGTGAAGATCGCGAGATCGGCGACGACGAGAATTGCGCCAGCGGCGGCAACACGCTCGCGTGGGTCCAGGTCTTTGTGCCTGGCCTCGGTTGGGTAGATTTCGATCCGTCGAGTGGCTCGACCGGCAACGAAAACCTCGTGCGCGTCGCAGTGGTACGCCGCGCGGGCGAGGCCATTCCGCTCCAAGGCACATGGATCGGATCGGCGGCGGATCACTTGGCAATGAACGTGGCCGTCAAAGTCACCCCGGCGGCCATTTAGTTGGCTACAGGAGAGGATTCTATGAAAATTCGCGCGGGCCACGAGATCGCTTACGACTGCCCGCAACCGACGCCAATGATCATGACACTGAGCGTCCATCCATCGCGCATGCCGGACATGCTCAGCGCCGACCGCCTGCGCTTCGACGCCGCTACGCCGGTCATTCCCAACAGCTATCACGATAGCTTCGGCAATTTCTGTCACGTTATCGAAGCTCCCGCGGGCCGCCTCACCGTCTCCACAGAATTCACCATACAGGACAGTGGCGAACGCGACATCGTCCCCCACGGCGCACACCAACACGCGCTCAGCGAACTGCCTGTTGAAGCTCTAATCTTCCTGCTGGGCAGCCGTTACTGCGAGACGGATCGCTTATCCAGCATCGCGTGGGCGCTGTTCGGATCCTTACCGAAAGGCTGGCCGCTGGTGCAGGCGATCTGCGACTACACGCACGAACGCATCACCTTCGGCTATCAATTCGCAAGCGCGACAAAAACCGCGTACGACGTCAACGACGAACGCCGCGGCGTCTGCCGCGACTACGCGCACCTTGCGATCGCACTGTGCCGCTGCATGAACGTGCCCGCACGATACTGCACCGGCTATCTCGGCGATATCGGCGTGCCGGTCGATGGGGCCATGGATTTCAGCGCCTGGTTTGAAGTTTATCTCGGCGGCCGCTGGCACACCTGCGACGCGCGCCACAACACGCCGCGCATCGGCCGCATCCTGATGGCGCGCGGCCGCGACGCCACCGACTGCGCGATCGTGACCTCATTCGGCCCTTGCACACTCGCTAGCTTCAAGGTCATCACTGAAGAGGTCGCGTAGGCCCAATCGAACCGTGCAACATTGCGAAGTGTGCCGCTTAAAGCCGCTGGCCCAACTCGCCGGCCAAATCTTCGATGAACTGCCACGCCACGCGGCCCGAACGGCCGCCACGTGTCACCGCCCATTCGAGTGCGCGGCGCTGCAAGTCCTCTGCGCCGACTTTCAGACCGAAATGCTGCGCGTAACCGGAGACGATCGCGAGGTAGTCGCCCTGGCTCACATTGTGGAAGCCGAGCCAGAGCCCGAACCGGTCTGAAAGTGAAATCTTCTCCTCGACCGCCTCGTCCGCATGGATCGCGGTCGAGCGTTCGTTCTCGATCATCTCGCGCGGCATCAGATGCCGGCGGTTCGACGTCGCATAGAAGACGACATTAGCGGGCCGCCCGGCGAGCCCGCCTTCAAGCACGGTCTTGAGCGGCCGGTACGCCCCATCATGCGCGTCGAAAGAGAGGTCGTCGCAAAACAGCAAGGCTTTCACCGGCGCTGCAGCCAGAAGAGCGAGCAGGGCGCCGAGAGAGGCGATGTCTTCGCGATGAATCTCGACGAGCTTCAGCGTTGACCCTGTCTCGGCTGCCACAGCCGCGTGAACGGCCTTGACCAGCGCGCTCTTGCCCGTGCCCCGTGCGCCCCACAGCAGAGCGTTGTTCGCGGGCAGGCCTTGCGCGAAGCGGCGCGTGTTCGCGAGGAGTTGATCGCGCTGCCGGTCGATTCCTTTCAGCAGCGGAAGCGGCAGCCGTGCGATTCTCGCCAGTGGCAAAAGAGCACGGCCCTCGGCCTCCCAAACGAAGCCCTCAGCGGCGCCCCAAGCAGGGGCATGGGGCGATGGCGGAGAAAGCCGCTCCAAAGCCTTCGCGATGCGCTCGAGCAGCGCCTGTTCGTCGTGCGTCATGTGCCTTGACTACTCGATGCGCGAAACCCGGGCCAGAGCGGCCTTCAGCCTTGGTTGCATTGGCACCGTCGCTGGCTATAGTCCGCCCGCAAAATCCGGCCATCCCCTCGAAATCGTTAACGAAGCGACGCCCGCCCCGATGTTCATTTCTCCAGCCTTCGCGCAAGGCGCCGCCGATGCCGCGGTCGGCCCTTCGTTCCTGATTCAGCTGATCCCGTTCGTGGCGATCATCGGCATCATGTACCTGCTCGTCATTCGTCCCCAGCAACAGCGGATGAAAGCGCATCAGGCCCTGATTGCGGGTGTCAAACGCGGCGACACGGTCGTCACCTCGGGCGGTATCATCGGGAAGGTGATCAAGGTGATGGACAACGACGAGGTCCTGGTCGAAATCGCCGAGGACGTGCGCATCCGCGTCGTCAAATCGACGATCTCTGACATCCGCTCCAAGACCGAGCCCGCCGACAAGCCGGCGAACGACGCGAAGTAATCTCGAAAGACGTATCCGATGCTTCAGTTTCAGACCTGGAAGATTTTTGCCGTTTTGGCGGCTGTCTTCATAGGCATCATGATGGCGCTGCCGAACGCGCTGCCCTTGACCTGGCGCGACGCGATCCAGCGCAATGCGAGCTTCCTGCCGCATCGTCCTGTGACCTTGGGCCTCGATTTGCAGGGCGGCTCTTACGTGCTGTTCGAGGCTCAGATCGAAGTCGCCGTCAAAGACCGCTTGCAGTCGCTCCTTGACGATATCCGTCGCGGCTTCCGTAAGGAGCGCGTTCTCTATACCGGCCTCAGCGTAAACCGGACCGGCCTCAGCGTGCACATCGGCGAGCCCGCAAAGATCGAGACAGCGCGCACCTACCTGCGCAGCCTCACGTCGCCTGTCGGTGCCACCATCACCGGCATTTCGTCGCACGACTACGACGTACGCATCGACGCCGAAGGCAATGCGACGATGACGATGACTGACGCCGGCCGCGAGCAGATTCGCTCAAGCGCGATGGCTCAGTCCGTCGAAATCTTGCGCAAACGCCTCGATCCCGATGGCACGAAAGAACTCACGATCCAGCCGCAAGGTTCGAACCGCATCATCGTGCAGGTTCCGGGCGAGCAAAACCCGCAAGAGATTGTTCGCCGCGGCAGCACCACTGCGAAGCTGACCTTCCACATGGTCGACGAAAGTATCTCGCCCTCCGATATCGAAGCCAAGCGCATCCCGCCGGGCTCGAAGTTGATGAGCGAGAAGCGCGGCAAGCCGCCGAACACGCAAGAAATTCCGATCGTGATCAAAGAGCGCGCGATCATCACCGGCGACATGCTGGAGAAGGCGCAAGGCACGTTCGATTCGCAGTCGCAGCTCCCCATCATCTCGTTCAAATTCAACGCGCAAGGCTCGCGCCGCTTTGCCGACATTACGAAGAACAACGTGGGCAAGCGCTTTGCCGCGGTCCTCGACGACAAGGTCATCACTGCGCCCGTCATCAAATCGCCGATCCTCGGCGGCAGCGGCATCATCGAAGGCGACTTCACGATCGAAGAGGCCAACGAAACGGCGGTCCTGCTCAATTCGGGCGCGCTGTTCGTACCGTTGAAGGAACAAGATCAGCGCACCGTCGGCGCCGAACTAGGCCAAGACTCGATCGAGAGAGGCCAGTACGCCGCGCTGGCCGGCCTCATCCTCGTCGTCGCGTTTATGATCGTGCAGTACCGGTTGTTTGGCGTGTTCGCGAACATTGCCCTGCTCGCGAACCTCATCATGCTCTTGGGCATGATGACCGCCATGGGCGCAACGCTGACGCTCCCCGGTATCGCGGCCTTCGTGTTGACCATGGGTATGGCCGTCGACGCGAACGTCTTGATCTACGAGCGCATCCGCGAAGAGCAGCGAAACGGTCGCAGCATCATGTCGTCGATCGATGCGGGCTTCGAACGCGCGATGGCGACGATTTTGGACGCAAACGTAACCCACATTTTGGCGGGTCTTATCCTGCTGGTTGTCGGCACCGGCCCCGTGCGTGGGTTTGCGGTTGTGTTCGTCGTAGGTGTAGCGACCTCATTCTTTACTGCGATCTTCGTGACGCGCCTTTGCGTCATTTGGTGGCTGCGGGCGAAGCGCCGGACGGAACTCTCGATCTAGCCCAGGGCTCCCCCGCGGGGGCTTGGCCCTACGGCGGCGATATGGCTTGATAGCGGCCTCGTACTAAGGGGTATCGCTTTGTTCGGCTTTGAATATATCGCGAGCTTTGTAACGCTCGTTTTCTTGGAAATCGTCCTCGCTGGCGACAACCTGATCCTGATCGCAATCTTGGCCAACCGGCTGCCGGAAAGCCAACGACCGCTCGCGCGCCGCCTCGGCCTCATGATGGCGGTCATCACGCGCCTCGCGCTGCTCTACGTGCTGTTCTGGATTTCGCACATCGACACGCCCATCGCCGGCTTCGGCGGGCAAGCAATCACCCCCCGCCACTTGGTCTTCGGCATCGGCGGCGCATTCCTGATCTGGAAGGCGATCATGGAAATCGGCGCGATGCTGGGCGATCACGACAACTCGATCGATGCCGGCAAGGTTCGCGCGTGGAATGGTTTGTTTCTCTTGACGATCGTCCAAATCGCGCTGTTCGACATCGTCTTCTCGCTCGACAGCGTCATCGCCGCAATCGGGATTGCCAAGCACATCGAAGTGATGATGGCGGCCATCATCACGGCGACGGCCGTCATGTTCTTCCTCGTCAACCCAATATCGGACTTCATCGAGCGCTTCCCCATCGTCAAGCTGATCGCCTTGAACTTCCTGTTCCTGATCGGCGTGTTGCTGGTGATCGAGGGGATCGGCGTCCATGTCGATCGCGCGTACTTCTACGTAGCACTCGCGGTCGCGGTAGCGGTGCAGGTCGTCTACTTCCTGCTTCCCCGCTGGGCGAAGCTGCCCAGCCTTGCGTTGTTGGTGGCGGTGGGCGGTCTCTTGGCTGCGTCCTTGACGATAGACCTATCGCCCTATCTAGGCGCCAGCGCCCACAACGCGTTGCGTTCGGTCGCCGAAAGTGGGGCAGGGGCCTTCGAAAACGCTGCGCAATCGCTGCAGCGCATGCTGTCGACGCGCTAACCACCCAAAAAGTAGGGAAATTAGTGCCCGACTCGCGCAACGGTCGATTGACGGGCGGCACGCGTGTAATCTTCAGTCCATCGCACTTGAGTCGAGGGGAGGACCCACCGTGGCCGCAATTCTAGCAAATCTCAGAAACACCGTTATCGCGGGCTTCGTGCTTGCGCTTGTTGTCTTCGTCGTCTTTCTGCTGATCAGCGGATATCCCGTCACCGAAATGCTGCGGGGAGAACAGTTTTGGGCCTTCGTCCTGCGCTGGTTGCACGTGATCTGCGGCGTTCTCTGGATCGGGCTACTCTACTACTTCAACTTCGTGCAAATCCCGATGATGCCCAAGATCCCCGACGACCAAAAACCGGCGGTCTCGAAGTTTATTGCACCCGAGGCGCTTTGGTACTTCCGCTGGGCCGCTATGGGCACGTTCGTGCTCGGCCTCTTGCTCGCGCTGATCAACCACTACTTCCTTGAAGCGATTACGCTGGGCGCGACAAACGGTTTCGCTTCTGCCGGCACAACGCTGATCGGTATCGGCATGTGGCTGGGCTCGATCATGTGGTTCAATGTTTGGTTCGTCATTTGGCCGAACCAGCAACGCGTCCTCAACATCGACAACAAGTTTCCCGACCTAAGCAAGGATCAGCGCGCAGCCCACGGCCGCACAGCTATGCTGTTCTCGCGTACGAACGTGATGCTCTCGATCCCGATGCTCTTTTGCATGGTCGGCGGCGGAATCAACGCGAACCTGGGATAAACGGATCGCGCATGGATTGATGAAGGGCTGTGCGTCTACCGCGCAGCCCTTTGTCGTTGGGGCAGGGCATGACCGAAGACGAATGGCGCGACATCGAAGAAACCGTGGCGGCTCGCGATCCCGACCGCCACGTCGCGACCTTCTTTGCCCCGGCGCGCGCCCGCAGACATTTGCTGGCCCTCTATGCCTTCGACGTCGAACTCACGCACATCGGAGAGGCCGTCCGAGAGCCGATGGCGGGCCACGTCCGCCTCGCCTGGTGGCGCGAGCAGCTGGCTGCGATCTATGACGGCGGCACGCCAGCTTCGCCCACCGGTCGGGCCCTCGCCGAAGCGATCCGCGCACACGCGTTGCCTCGGGCGCTGATCGACGCGGCGACCGACGCCCGCGCTCACGACCTCGAAGAGGTCCCCTTCGCCGACGAAGCGGCGCTCGAAGCCCATGCTGACGCCACCACCGGCAACATCATGCGCCTCGCCGCCCGGGTGCTGAGCCTCGGCGACCGTGTCGACAAGGCCGCCCGCCACGCAGCCATCGCGTATGCCTGCGCCGGCCACATCCGCGACGTCACGGAATTCGCCAAACTGCGCCGCTGCCGCATGCCGCTCAGCTGGCTCACCAGCGAGAACCTGAATGTGGAGGATATCTTTGCTGGAACGGCGACGGTACCGGCCTTGCAGCGGCTCGCGGCCCGCGCGTCGGGGCGCGTCAAGGCCGTCTTGGCTGCCGCCAACGCCGAACGTTTCCCACCCAGCGCCATGCCGGTCCTAAGCCCAGCAGCGATCGCGCGCGCAGCAAGGCCACCGGCCCCCTGGCAGCGTGTGACCCGCCTCGCCCTCGCAAACCTGATGTGGCGTCTCTAAGGCTTAAGTGTAGCGCTTGGAAGTCCGCTGCACGCCTTCGTCGGCCGCCTCCTTGGCAGCACCTGCATACCCGGTGAGCCTGTCGGCAACGAAAGGGTTGGTCTTGCGCTCGTGGCCGAACGTGGACGTTGGTCCGTGCCCCGGAACGAACGTCACGTCGTCGCCCAGCGTCCAAAGCTTGCTCGTAATCGAACGGATCAGCTGCTCGTGATTGCCACGCGGGAAGTCGGTACGCCCGATCGAACCCGCAAACAGCACATCACCCACGAACGCGATCTTGCCGCCCGTATGATGGATCACGACGTGGCCCGGCGTGTGGCCAGGCGTGTGCAACACGCCGAACTTCACGCCCTCAAGCTCCAACTCGTCGCCGTCCTTGAGGTAGCGGTCCGGCGTCACATTGCGCCCGCCGGTCAGGCCATAGCGCAGCGAGCTCTGCTCGATCTGGTCGAGCCAGAATTGATCGTCGAGGTGCGGGCCCTCGACGGCGACGCCCGTCCGCTCACGCAGCTCTGCCGCCGCGCCAGCGTGATCCAGATGTCCATGCGTCAGCCAAATGCGCTTCAGCGTCAGTCCGAAATGCGTGAGCGCGCCGAGAAGCTTGTCGATGTCTCCGCCCGGATCCACGAAAGCGGCATGCTTCGTCGCAGTGTCCCAGATCAACGAACAGTTCTGCTGCAACGGCGTGACCGGCACGATGCGAATCTGAAGCTTGGGCTGGGTCGAGGGCTCGCTCATCAGGATTCGATGTCAGCTTTCACGGGCCCGCGCAAGTTTAACAAAAAAAGGCCCCGCGACGAACGCCGCGGGGCCCCTGGGTGTTTCTAAGGCAGTAGAGGAAACCTTAGAACGTAAACATTATGCGGCTTTGGATGACGTCGAAGTCCGCGTCCAAACTCGCGCCGCCAGCGGTCAACCGGTCGACTTCGACCATGTTGTACTCCGCCATCAACTTCAAGTTCGCGTTCATGTACCAAGTCGCGCCGATGATCGTGTGCGTTTCCTCGCCGCCACGGATCCGGTTCGCCGCAACCGCGTCGAACTCATTCGAATTCAGGTCCATCTTGCTGTAGCGCGCGTGAAGCGACCAAGCGCCGATCCCGCCGCCAAGCGACCACGGTGAGGCAATCGAAGGCCCGCGGAAGACGGCGATGTTGTTGTTCGTACCCGAAGCAACATACCGCTTGGCTTCGCCGGTGAGGATCCACTCACCTTCGATGTACCAGCCGCTGAAGTCCGGATCTTTCGTCACGCCCGCACCAACGCGGTCGAGTTCGAACTTGTACCACTCGCCGGCGAGGTAGAGGTTTTCCCAGTTGAAACCGGCCTCGAACCCGAAGGCGCGTGCTGGATCGTCCTGGGCGAGGTTCAATACGCCCGTGTCGATGAAGCGCTCACCCGTCACGCGGATTTCCGGACGCTCGCGCAATTGCAGTGTGCGCGCGACGCCGGGCGTGTTGCCTTGCAGAGAGTTGATCTGTGCGTAGCTGCCGCCGACTTGGAAGTTCGAGACACCGTCCGACCACAGACGATAGGCCATGCGGCCGATGAACTGCGAACGTTCGTCGTCCGGACCGCCGGAGTGGCTTGTACCGTTCGTCGCCACGCGGTCGCCGGTGAGCGCACCGGAGATAAGGAAGTTGTCGCCGTCCCAGAGGAGACCTTCCTTCTGATACGTGACTTCAACGCCTTTGCGGCCATTGTCGCCACCGAAATTGCCGACGAGCAGGGTCACGACTTGCGGACGTTCCATCGTCGTCAGTTCCGCCGACGATGTGCCGTCGTACATCGTCAAGATCGGCTGCAGTGCACCGGCCTGAATGCGCAGGCCCGGAATGCCGACATAACCCACGCGGGCGATGTTGATGATGCCGCCGCCTTCGATATCCGTGCCGCCGAAATCGAAGCGCAGTTCATAGATGAAGTCGCGGAAGAACTTGCCTTCGATGCCGAAGCGCACGCGGCGGAACACGGCACCCGAACCCAGGTCGCAGAGCACGGTGGTCGCATCGCAATTGTTTGCAGCGCCATAGCCCAAGCCGAAGTCGCTCGGATCTTGATTAAATTCCGCGAAGTCGAGCTGGATACGACCGCGCAACGACATCTCGAACCGCCCATCGCCGGTACGAACCGTGGGACGCCCGTCGTTGAACGTCCACTGCACTGCGTCTTGCGTGTCTTCGACCTTCTTCAGCCGTGAACTCTGCTGAATCTTGTCGTCCTCGGCTTCCCGCTCCAAGCGGTCCAACCGCGCCTTAAGTTCCTGAATTTCTTGATCGCGCCGATCGTCTTTCGTCGACCCACCGGCGTACGCGGGCGATGCCACCAGCATCATCGCCGCGAGGGCCGAGCACCCTAGCCAAATTGATTTCCGCATTTGGAACACACCCCTTGTTAATGCGGGGCCTTCTTGCCGACGCTCCGTGACACATCCGTGACAGGCTTATGACGGGTGTAACTCAGCGATGGATGCGTTGCGGCGGCGCGACGGTCGCGTACGCTCTGTCCCCGTTTCGTCCCCAGATCGAACACGCTGGCGGTTGTACGAGGGAAACGGTGAACCCCGAAAAAGCGACGGCGCCCCAAAGGACGCCGTTCCTAGAGTCGACCAAGTTGCTTGAGGCTAGAGAGAGGCTGCCCAAACGGCGCCGACGATCACGATCAACGCGAACAACGGCCACAACGGGGCAAGCACAAACCAGTGGGTACGCATGACAACTCTCCTCTCAAACAAGGGCCCCAGGCGGGGCAAACATCGACCTCCCAAGCTGCGGAAGTTGTCCACAGGCGGTAACAATATGCACAAAGTGCGCTTTGTGACAAGTATATGAACCGCACCAGGTGCGCTTTTCATTCGCGACGGTGGCAGTTGAGTCGCAGAGCGTGATACGAACCAGCGCCCGCGAGAGGGCGGCGATGGGTGGGCGACATGAAGGGACACGACTTCAAGCGGTGGCGCAAAGCCCTTGATATGTCTCAGAAAGATGCCGCCGACGCGTTGGGTCTAAAGCGCCGCGTCGTGCAGTACTACGAGAAGGGCGAACGCAGCGGCGGCAAGCCCGTGAAGATTCCACGCACAGTGCGCCTGGCCTGCTACGCGATCACGACCGGCGTGGCCGACTATCACGGCCCAGACAAAGACAAGAAGCCCGAGAAGGCAAAGCCCGAGAAGGCGAAGGCCGAGAAGAAAGAGAAAAAGACGAAAGAGGCCTAGCCGAACCGCCCCGTCAGATAGTCCTCGGTCCGCTTCACACGCGGCTTCTCGAACATTGCCTTCGTATCGCCGTACTCGATCAACCGGCCCAGATACATAAACGCCGTGTTGTCGGCGACGCGTGCGGCCTGCTGCATGTTGTGCGTCACGATGATGAGCGTGTAGCGCCCTTTAAGTTCGTCGATTAGTTCTTCGATCTTCGCGGTCGCGATCGGGTCAAGCGCGGAACACGGCTCGTCCATCAACAGAACTTCCGGATTGCCCGCGATCGCGCGCGCGATGCAAAGCCGCTGCTGTTGACCGCCGGAGAGGCCCAGCGCGCTTTCGTTCAGCCGGTCCTTCGCCTCTTCCCAGAGCGCCGCACCGCGTAACGCTGCTTCGCCTGCTTCGCGCAAAAACTTGCGGTTCGTGACGCCGTCGACGCGCAGCGGATACACGACGTTCTCAAGGATCGACATCGGAAACGGATTCGGCTTCTGGAAAACCATACCCATGCGCTTGCGCAGGGCGATGACGTCAATCCGCGACCCAAAAATGGGCTCGCCCTCGATGTGCATCTGACCACTGGTCTTAACGCCATCGATCAAATCATTCATGCGGTTCATGGACCTGAGCAGCGTCGACTTTCCGCAGCCGGACGGGCCGATCAACGCGGTGCAAAGCCCTTTCTGCACGTCCATGTCGACATTGTAGAGCGCCTGCGCCTGACCGTACCAAAGGCTGAAACTCTCGACGCGCAAGCTGACACCGCCCGTGCCCTCGATCGGGTGATAGACGGTCGCCTCGAAACCGTCGGATGTTGCGCTGCCTGCCATACTCTCAAAGCCCCTTAGAACTGCCCGGCGTCGTAAGTTTTCTTCAACCGGTTGCGAACCTGGATCGCAAACGCGTTCAAGAACAGAACGATCCCGACCAGCAGCAACGTCGTCACAAACACCATTGGGCGTCCGGCTTCCGAGTTCCGCGATTGAAAGCCGACGTCGTAGATGTGAAAGCCCAAATGCATGAAGCTGCGTTCGAAATGCACGAACGGGAAGCCGACATCGATAGGCATTTCCGGCGCGAGCTTCACGACCCCAACGATCATCAACGGCGCCACCTCACCCGCGCCACGCGCCATCGCAAGGATCAGCCCCGTCATGATGCCGGGAGCCGCCCGCGGCAGCACGATGCGCCAGATGGTCTGCCACTTCGACGCCCCGCAGGCGAGCGAACCCTCCCGCATCGAGCGGGGCACGGCGGCCAGCGCCTCTTCGGTGGCAACAATCACGACCGGTACGGTGAGCAGGGCCAGCGTCAGCGACGCCCACAACATGCCGCCCGTCCCGAACGTCGGCGTCGGCAGCTTCTCCGGAAAGAAGATCTGGTCGATCGAGCCGCCCAGAATGTAGCAAAAGAACCCGAGCCCGAAGACGCCATAAACGATCGACGGCACGCCGGCCAGGTTGTTGACGCAAACGCGGATGAACGACACCAGGAACCCCTGCCGCGCGTACTCACGCAGGTAAAGCGCGGTGATGACGCCGAACGGCGCGACGGCGAGGCTGAGCAGAACCATCATCGTCAGCGTGCCGACGATGGCGGGTAGCACGCCGCCTTCGGTATTGGCCTCGCGCGGCTGGCCCGTAATGAACTCGTACCAGCGCGACGCATAGACGGACCACTTGCCGGCGGTCGACAGGTTGTTCGCGGGATAGAGCCGCACCAGCTTCGACACCGGCAGCGTCTTCGTCTGTTGGTCGATCGCCTCAAGTGTGACGGTAAAGCCCTCGTCCGTCTGCCGAAGCGCCGTCACCTTGGCTTCAAGCGTCTTGTACTGCTCGAGGAGCTGGGCTGTCTGCGTCGCTGCCTCGGCTGCCGCGGCCTTCGCCTCCGCACTGCCAACGCCCCAATCGAGCTCGGCGCGCCGCACACCAAGGCGCAAGCTCTCGATCTCGTGGTTGATGGCGCCGATCTCCACCTTGTCGAGCCGCTCAATCGCGGCACGCCGTTTGTCTGCCTGTGCGACGGCGGCCACGAGGGCAGGGTAGGTGGGCGTCGCAGTCTTCGTGCCCGCAAGGTCGATCTCTTTGACCCGGCCGATGAACGGGCCCCACTCGCGCCGTTCGACGAGATACATGTCTTTCACGTACTTGATCGCTTTCACGTCGAAGGCTGGCACCCACACGAAATCTTCACCGAACAAGTCGTAGTTGCCGACGCGATAGAGCGTCCGCTCCGACGCGCCGAGATTGGCCGTGATCTGCTCCCGCGCCGCCTCGCTCTTGCCCGCAAGCTGTTCCGGCGATGGTTTGTAGGTTTCGCTGCGGAATTCCTCGCCGGCAATGACTTTGCCGTCGGTCATTTCCACGACGACGATCGGCGTCGGCCAGAACGTCACCGCGCCGACATAGATGATCAGCGCTAGAAACCCGATAATCATTGCGAGTCCGGCAACAAGCGACGCACCCATAACCCAAACGAACGGCTCCCCCATCGCGCTGAGGTCGCTGCGCGGCACGCGGCGGACCGCCGCAAGTGCGGCTATGGGTGAGGCAGCGGCGGTGGTGACGGTGTCGCTCATGGGGCCCGCCTCACAACTGCGCCGCACGCTTGCGGTATTGCTGACGCACGATTTCGGCGACCGTATTGATCACGAACGTCACGGCGAACAGCACCAGCGCACAGAGGAACAGCGTGCGGTAAAGCGTGGAGTCGCGCACCGCTTCGGGCAGCTCCACGTTGATGTTGGCGGAGAGTGTACGAAGGCCGTTGAAGATGTTGACGTCGAGGATTGGCGTGTTGCCGGTCGCCATGACGACGATCATCGTTTCGCCGACCGCGCGTCCCAACCCGATCATGATCGCCGAGAAGATGCCCGACGCCGCCGTCGGCACCACGATCCAAAGCGCTGTCTGCCACCGCGATGCGCCACAAGCTAGAGAACCCGAGCGCAAGTAGGCGGGCACGGCGTTCAAGGCGTCTTCCGAGATCGAGTAGATCAGTGGGATCTGCGTGAAGGCGAGCGCGAATGCGACGACCAGTGCGTTGCGCTGAACAAATGTGTCGATCACCCCGCCGCGTGCGTCGTAGCCCAGCGACTGGAGCAGCAAGGCACCGACCCAAGCGAGGCCGAACGACAGCACCAAGATAGCGAGCCAGCGAAGAAGCTCGCTGACCGCTGCCGCAAACTTCGACTGCTCGCGTAGGCGCAGCCTGTACGCGCCATTAAAGAATGGCCGTGTCGCGAGCAAGACAGTGACGAACGAAATCGGCGTCAACAGCAAAAACAGAAACGGTTCGCCCGAACCCGTGCCCGACGTCCATTTTTTGAAATCGCCGCCGAAAAAGGCGACTTCGATAAGCGGCCCAAGCCGGACGCTGAGCCATACCGCCGCCGCGACGGCGAGAAAATATGCGACGAGCTTCGGAAATCCGTCCAGCACGTTCGCCAACGGCTGCGGCAAAAGCTGCCACAAGAACGACACCGAAATGACAGTGAGCGGCAAGACGCCGAAGGCGATCACGATTGCGGCGATCCAGTTTTCCACGACGGGCGACAACACGAGCGCAGCGATGAACCCCACCACGACTGACGGTAGCGACGCCATCAATTCCATCGTCGGCTTGATGATGCCGCGCGTCCGCGGGTGCAAGAATTCCGACGTATAAATGGCGGCGAAAAGTGCAAGCGGGATCGCAAGCATCAGTGAATAGATCGCAGCCTTGAACGTGCCGAAGATCAGCGGGATCAAGGAAAGCTTTGGCTCCGGCGCGTCCGTGCTAGCGGTTGACTGCCACACGTACTGCGGCTCATCGTAACCTTCGTACCAAACCTTGCCGAACAAGGATTGAAGCGTCGTTTCGGGATGCGGCACCGAGATGCCCCAAAGGAGCGCCTGTCCATTCTTGCCGATACCCAGAATGGCATCGTCCTTCGGCGCGAACACGACGGCTTGAAGGCCATTGGGGTCGGGCGTTCCAGGCAACTTCAACAACGTGCGATCGGTCGTCCCATGATGAAGCCAAATGCCGCCGGTCGCGTCCGCGGTCGCGAACAGACGCGTGCGTTGGCTGACGCGGATCGCTTCGATCGCGCCCGGTTGTTTGGCGAAATCCGCGTGCACTTTCGTGAGCACGATCCCGTCGGCGGTCGAAGGCGACTTTCTGTCGACGCCGAACCAAATCGCAAGCGAACCGTCTGAGCCGCCCGCCACGAACGAGCTTTCGCCATTCAAATATGCGATCGCCGACAGCGTCACGCCCGCGGGCACGACCTTTACCGTCTCGGCGAGCTTGGGATGTGCGAAGTCGCGCGTCAGGTAACGCATGACCGTTCCGTCGGCGAGCGCGACCAGCACACGGTCGCCCTGCGTATTGAGCAAAAGAGCGCGAACATCTTGCGGCGGCCGGCCCAACGGTATCGTCGCGCTGGCGACGTTTGTCGTCGCCTCGCCGGTCATCATATTGAGCTCGGAAGACGCTTGGCTGAGGCGCAGTGTGCCGACCGCATCCAGCGTCACGAACGTGCGCAGCGGCCGCTCGGCCGTACCGCCGGCGCGATAGTCGGCCTTGAGGATCGCGACGCCGGCATCGGCGATCTGGATCGGCGCCGTAAGCGAGAGCTCGACCGCCGTACGGCGGAACTGGCCGGGAATGCGCGAGAAGATCGCTTTACCGTCGGTGGAGTCGCGCTCATCAAGCTTGCGCAATCCTTGCGGGATCGCTTGTGCGCCAAGAACGGACGCCTTCAGTTCGAAGCGTCCCGGCCGCACCGTTCCATCGGCAAAGGCAAACAGGATGTCGTCGCCCTTAAGCGTGCTCGCGAACGCCGTTGCCGTCAGACCGGTAAGATCGAAGCTCACAACCTCAAGCGGCGTGCCGGTGGTGGCGTGAAACGCCGTTACGTGACCATCCGCCTGAACGTCGGCGACGATCGTTTGCTGGTCGTCCATCTGCGTCGCGACGAACGGTTTACCGCTCGCGCCGAAGGCGAGTGTCCGCGTCCCAGTAACGCCGCCCGTTGCCAGCAGCGGCAGCGACACATAAATCAGGAAGAACATGATCGTGAAGACGGCCGCGATCACCGCAAGCCCGCCGACGCGAATGCCTATGCGCGCGAACGCGTCGGCAAACAGCACCGACGTCTTGGTCTTCTTATCGCGCTGGTAAAGGACGGAAGCCGGCCGCCTGCCGTCCTTCGGTTCTGATCCCGACATCCGCTGTCCGCCACCCGCCGTCGTCCGAGTTCAAATAAAAACCCGGAGCTCCCCGTTACTGTTTGCCCCCGCAAACAGGAAACCCCGGCGGCAACCTACACAGCCGCCGGGGCAATTCAAATGCGCGGGAAACTAGTCCCCAAGGCCCAATTTCGAACGCTCGTCCTTTGCCAGCACGTACGGCATCGGGAAGTACCCGTCCTTCGTCGTATCGTCTTGGCCGCTGCCCGATAGCACGAACTTCAAGAATTCCGCGCGCAACGGGTCGAACGGCGCCGACGGGTTCTTGTTCACGTAGATGTAGAGGAAGCGCGTGATCGGATACTTGCCCTGGTACGCGTTGTTCTGCGTCGGATCCTGGCACTGCCCGTCGCGCCCGGCGACCTGCACCGCGCGGACGTCGGCCGTTTTGTAGCCGATGCCCGAATACCCGATCGCGAACTTGTCCGAGGCAATGCCCTGCACGACCGCCGACGAACCCGGCTGCTCTTTCACGGTGTTCTTATAGTCGCCGTTCAAGAGCGCCACTTCCTTGAAGTAGGCGTAAGTGCCGGACGCCGAGTTGCGGCCGAACAACGAAATCGCTTTGCCCTTGTACTCGCCGCCGAGACCGACTTGATCCCACGTCTTGATGTCCGGCGAACCGGACGAGTGCGTGATCGAGAAGATGCCGTCGATCTGCGCTAGCGTCAGGCACTTGATCGGATTGTCTTTGTTCACAAACACGGCGAGCGCGTCGACAGCCACGCGAACTTTCGTCGGGGCATAACCGTACTTCGCCGTGAACTGATCGATCTCTTGGCCGCGCATTTCGCGCGACATCGGACCGAACTGAGCGGTACCGGCGATCAGCGCCGGCGGTGCGGTCGATGAGCCCTTGCCCTCGATCTCGATCTTCACACCCGGATAAATCTTGCGGAAGTCTTCCGCCCAAAGCGTCATCAGATTGTTGAGCGTATCCGAACCGATCGACTTCAATGTGCCCGACACGCCTGACGTCGACTGATACGCCTTGTAGCGCGGGTCCATTGTGTCCGCAGCCGTCGTCGCTCCGACGACCGCGACGCTGGCAAGCAGAGCAGCCAGTCCAAATCTTTTCATCATCGTCCCTTTGTCCCATGCGCTCGGATGAGCGCGGGGCGATCTCAACCATAGCGCCGTGAAGGTTTTGTGATGGTGGTGTCACAGAGATACAGCAACCCACCGAAGCTTCGAAACGGCTTGCATATCAAAGCGTTGCAGCCAGCGGCATAACGCGCATGGCGTCGAAAGTTTGGGAGAAAAGCGTTCGCCGAATTCGCTTGCGGAAGCGGGGTGCTTGGAGCGGCAGGGGCAGCCGCCCCAAGCAGTTTTTAGGCAAGGGCACCAAGTCGCGAACGCCGACTGTGCGGGACGGACCAAACCCCTCTCCGATGAACTTGATGTGACGCCTTTGCGGAGCTTTTGTTGTGCCCACAACTAAAACCGGAGTTTCATACATCCGACATGTATTCGTCACGTCGCGATGCGAACCATTTTTCGCCCCTGGTTGTAACGATTCGGCCACGTGGCAAGATGGGGAACGCAAGCGATGTCGATGGTCACGAGTTTTGACAATCAATCCGCGCGGCTCTGGCCGCGGGCCGTGCCTCACAAAGTCTCACCGCCAAGATCGCGCCGCCACCGCACGCTCTGGATCTCGGACATCCACTTGGGCTCACGCGGCTGTAAAGCCGAAGCGCTCTGTGACTTTCTTAAGAGCAACGACTGCGATCTCTTGTACCTCGTCGGCGATATCGTCGACGGCTGGCAGCTGTCGCAACGCTGGTACTGGCCTGAGAGCCACAAGGCGGTGGTCAATGAAATTCTGCGCATGTCCCAATCGGGGACGCGCGTCATCTTCATCCCGGGCAATCACGATGAAGTCTTCCGCGACTACGTCGGTCTGTGTTTTGCCGGCGTCGAGCTGACGGAAGAAGTAATCCACGAGACAGCGGACGGCCGGCGCCTGCTTGTCCTCCACGGCGACCGCTTCGACGGCGTCGTCACGCATGCACGCTGGCTTGCGCGGGCAGGGGACTGGGCGCACGCCTGGGCTATCCGCGCGAACGATCTCGTTGCAGCCGCTCGCCGTGGCCTGGGCATGCCCTACTGGTCGCTCTCGCGTTGGCTGAAAGACCATGTGAAAGACGCGGTCGAATTCATTGGCCGCTTCGAAGACGCAGTCGCAGAAGAAGCGCGCCACCGCAGCCTCGATGGCGTGGTTTGCGGACATATCCACAAGGCGGAAATTCGCCAGATCGGCGAAATCCTTTACTGCAACGACGGCGATTGGGTCGAAAGCTGCACCGCACTCACTGAAGACGATGCCGGAAACCTTGCTCTCGTGCAGTGGAATTCAGGTGCGCAAGAAATCCCTGTGCATAAGCCTGCGTTCGCTAACGCTGCAGAGTGACGCACGACGCCCATAACGGCGTGTACATGCGTTTGTGACACCTGAATCACACAGAGGTGTTGCGGCACGGCGTCTTGGCATCCCCGCTCACTGTGCAAAACTTCGATCATAAAAAGAAGGACGTGGGGTCATGTACAAGGTGATCGTGAACGCGGTTGGCCGAAAGGAAGCCATATCCTTCCCCGACAAGCCCAAGGCAATGAACTGCGCCGTGCGCCTCCTGAAGAGTGAAGGCGACGACGTCAAGGTTACGATCGAAGACGCGACCGGCATCGTCTTCAACCACGCCGAAATCGCGCGTGCGAGCGAGGCTGTGCGCCTCTAGTTCTGAGCCGTACTCGCCGCGACGTAGTGCTTGGCGATCGCTTGAAGCGCTGCGACCTCGTTCGGGAAAACCTTATCGAGCTTGACGAAATCACTCATCCGCCCACGCCGCACGGACCGCAGGATCGAGGCTTCCACTCCGCCTTGCGCGCGTACAATTACGCCGGCATCGCGCCATTCATCGTCGGCGACCATGCCGCCGTCGGTGCGGTGGGCAAGGTGCGTCTTGACCGGCGCCTTGTCGCCGAACTCCGCGTTGTCGAGCGCAAACTCGCGGAACGTCCCGTTGCCTTCGTCTTTCGAGCAGATGATCATTTGTTGTTGGCTTCCGATTGTTCTTTTTGTCCCACCGGCCCGCGGGAGTTCATCTCCCGCTGGGCCCATCATTCAGGCGTAACGCCGCTTAGCTGCAGCCGGTCGTCGTTCCGCAGCTATCGCACTTCAAGCAGGTGCCGTTCCTGACCAGCGTGAAGTTTCCGCAGTTCCCGCACGCATCGCCCTCGTAACCTTTGATGCGGGCTTCGGCCATTTTGCGCGCGCGCAGATGGGCGGTCGAAACCGTGACCTCGCGTTCCACGATTTCGATCTGTTGCGCGACCGGGTTGGCGAGTGCGCGGCGTGCCTGCGCGTCCAGCGCAAGTTCGCTTGCCGTCGCCAGCATCATCTGCGCCGGATCGATCTTCACGGCAGCGCCGCCTTCGACGACCATGAACTGCTGCGGGATCTGCCCACGCACAAGACCGGCCGACACGATCCGCGACGTGCTCTGCGCAGGTGTTGCCGGACGCTTGCCTTCGCTGTCGCCGCCGCCGATCTCGCTGTCGCCTGGAATGACGTGCGCCAGGTCGTGACGGCCCAGATACGACACCGCCAATTCGCGGAACACGTAGTCCAGGATCGACGTCGCGTTCTTGATCGCTTCGTTGCCCGTCACCATGCCGGCCGGCTCAAAGCGCGTGAACGTGAAAGCTTCCACGAACTCGTCCAGCGGCACGCCGTATTGCAAGCCGATCGAAATCGCGATGGCGAAATTGTTCATCAAGCTGCGGAAGGCCGCACCTTCCTTGTGCATGTCGATGAAGATCTCGCCGATGCGTCCGTCGTCGTACTCGCCGGTGCGCAGGTAGACCTTATGTCCGCCGACCGTCGCCTTCTGGGTATAGCCCTTGCGGCGATGCGGCAGCTTCTCGCGGTCACGCTTC
Organism: Alphaproteobacteria bacterium; assembly: GCA_031365165.1. Lineage (GTDB taxonomy): Bacteria > Pseudomonadota > Alphaproteobacteria > Micropepsales > Micropepsaceae > SZUA-430. Next base: position 3,555 of record JANLXP010000111.1, on the reverse strand, counting down.
GTGATCTCGATAACCCGCTCCACGACCCGTTCGGCCAGCGCTTGCGCGCGTGCGCCCTGCGCCATTTCCGGCAACGTATCGATGAGATCGTCTTCCTCGTCGTCGGTCGCGAGCAGCGTTGAAGCAAGCGGTTGCGAGAGCTTCGAACCGTCGCGATAGAGCGCGTTCGCCTTCAACGCGAGCTTCCACGACTTCATGTAGGCGTCGGCGCAATCCTTCACCGTCGCTGACATCGGCATGTTGATCGTCTTCGAGATCGCACCCGAGATGAACGGCTGCGCCGCCGCCAGCATCAAGATGTGGCTGTCGACCGACAGAGCGCGCTTACCGAGCTTGCCGCACGGGTTCGCGCAATCGAACACCGCCAGGTGCTCTTCCTTCAGGTGGGGCGCGCCTTCCAGCGTCATCGCCCCGCAGCAATAAAGGTTTGCCGCTTCGATCTCGGCCTTCGTGAAGCCGATCTCGAGCAAGAGGTTGAAGTCCGGCGCATCCAAACGCTCCGGCGACAGGTTCAGCGTCTTCGTGCAGAACGCATCGCCCAAGGTCCAGCGGTTGAACACGAACGAGATGTCGAACGCGGTCGCAAGCGAAGCTTCGACGGCCTCAAGTTCCTTGTCCGTGAAGCCTTTCAGCTTCAGCCATTCTTGGTTCACGCCCGGCGCGCCTTTCAACGTCCCGCGGCCGACCGCGTAGTTGATGATCGCGTCCGTCTGCTCTGGTTGGTAGCCCAGCACGCGCAGCGCTTCCGGCACCGACTGGTTGATGATCTTGAAGTAGCCGCCGCCGGCTAGCTTCTTAAACTTCACAAGCGCGAAGTCGGGCTCGATACCCGTCGTGTCGCAATCCATGACCAGGCCGATCGTGCCGGTCGGCGCGATGACGGTCGTCTGGGCGTTGCGATAGCCGTAGAGCGCGCCTTGCGCCAACGCCTCGTCCCACGATCCGCGTGCACGGTCGATCAGGCCTTCATAACCAGTCGAAGGCATCTCGATCGCGTTCAGCGGCACGGGTTTGATCGACAGCTTCTCATAGCCGTCGACCGCACCATGCGCCGCGCGGCGGTGGTTGCGGATCACGCGCAGCATCTGGTCGGCGTTCTTGGCGTAGCCTTTGAACGCACCAAGCTCGCGCGCCATCGCAGCCGACGTCGCATAAGAAGCGCCCGTCATCAGTGCGGCAAGCGCACCGGCAACGGCGCGGCCCTGCTGCGAGTCGTAGGAAATGCCGGACGTCATCAGAAGACCGCCAATATTCGCGTAGCCGAGGCCAAGCGTGCGGTACTCGTAAGACAGCTGCGCGATTTCCTTCGACGGGAACTGCGCCATCATCACCGAGATTTCGAGCACGATCGTCCAAAGCCGGACCGCATGCTCATAGGCCGCTACGTCGAACACCTTGCGGCCGTCCGGACCGTCCTTGCGGAACGCCATCAGGTTCAGCGAGGCGAGGTTGCACGCCGTATCGTCGAGGAACATGTACTCCGAGCACGGGTTCGACGCGCGGATCTGACCGGAATTCGGGCAGGTGTGCCAATCGTTGATCGTCGTGTGGAATTGCAAGCCGGGATCCGCGCACTGCCACGCGGCTTCCGAGATCTTGCCCCAAAGGTCGCGCGCCTTCAGCGTCTTGTGCGTTTTGCCGTCGATGCGGCGCGCCAAATTCCAATCGGCGTCGTTCTCAACCGCGCGCAGGAAGTCGTCGGTCACGCGAACGGTGTTGTTCGAGTTTTGGCCGGAGACGGTGTAGTAGGCCTCGCCGTCCCAATCGGTATCCAGGACCGGAATGTCGATCGCCGTGTAGCCTTGACGTGCGAACTGAACCGCACGCTGCACGGCGTTGTCCGGAATGTGCACCTTGCGGGCAGCTTTGATTTCGCGCTTCAAGGCAGGGTTTTGCAGCGGATCGAAGCAAGCATCGCCGTCCGCCGAGCAATTCACGCAAGCTTTAATGATGAGGTTGAGGTGCTTGTTGAGCAGCTTCGAACCGGCGACGAGTGATGCCACCTTTTGCTCTTCCAAGACCTTCCAGTTGATGAAGGCCTCGATATCGGGATGGTCCGCATCGACGATGACCATCTTCGCCGCGCGCCGCGTGGTGCCGCCCGACTTGATCGCGCCCGCAGCGCGGTCCCCGATCTTGAGGAAGCTCATAAGGCCCGACGACTTGCCGCCGCCCGAAAGTTTTTCGTTCACGCCGCGCAGAGCCGAGAAGTTCGAACCCGTGCCCGAGCCATACTTGAAGAGACGCGCCTCACGAACCCAAAGGTCCATGATGCCCCCTTCGTTCACGAGATCGTCTTTGATCCCTTGAATGAAGCAAGCGTGCGGCTGCGGATGCTCGTAAGAGCTGGCGGAAGCGGTGAGCTCACCCGTCCAGTGATCGACATAGTGATGGCCTTGCGCCGGCCCGTCGACGCCGTAAGCCCAATGCAGACCGGTGTTGAACCACTGCGGGCTGTTCGGCGCCGCCATTTGCGCGGCCAGCATGTAACGCATCTCGTCGAAGAACGCGCGGGCATCGCTCTCTTCGTCGAAATAGCCACCCTTCCAACCCCAATAGGTCCACGTGCCGGCGAGGCGATCGAAGACCTGGCGTGCGCTCGACTCGCCAACCGCCTTCGGTTCGTCCTTCAGCTTATTGAGAGCTACTTCATCCGGCGCCTTGCGCCACAGCCACTCCGGCACATTCGCTTCAGCAACAGGCTTGAGCTTCGCAGCGATACCGGCCTTGCGGAAATACTTTTGCGCGAGCACGTCGCACGCGACTTGGCTCCAACGCTCCGGCACTTCGATATTGTCTTGGCGGAAGACGACCGAACCGTCCGGGTTACGGATCTCGCTCGCAATTTTGCGGAACGAAATGGTCTCGTAAGCCGATTGTCCGTCAACGGTGAAAACGCGGTCGATGCGCATGCGTGAAGCCCCTTTAAGTGCCCTTGGGTGACAACTGTCCCCTGTGGGCCTCGAAGTGTTTTGGAGCTTGTGGGACTGGGTCTCGCGCGCTTCACAAAAGTCCCCGGCGCGAGCAGTCCCTGGTGCCCAAAATTCTTGGCTAACAGGGACCCCTATCTAGTACCTACATTTTGATCGCCGCAACAGATTTAGTGTTAATGACCGTTAGCAAATACCACATTTAGTGGGTGCGCAGAATCGTTTCTGTGGACATAGCTTTCCATGCAGCTATGCCCAGAAACGGCCACAGGATGCCCACAGAACGGGGCACAATTTGATCAGGTAAGCCCGCCCGAGATCGCACGACGCAAGCGCGATCCGATCCACAATGGAATCGAACTCCCGGCGAAAAGCATGCACCGATTCTCTGAATCGGGAAAAAGCCTTTTCTGCGCGCTCTGCGATTCGGCGGGAATCCGTGCTCGGGAACTACGAGCAGAACATTTTGTTGCTGACTCCCCAAGCGAACTTGGTCCCCGCCGATGGGGAAAAACCACGACGGAGCACCCGAAATCCGCTCGCGTCGGCAATCATGCCGCCGGCATCCCACTGATTCCGCATCACGCGGCGGAGGACTTACTGATGATTATGATTGGCCTCGTAT
>JANLXP010000082.1:0-4222 GCA_031365165.1 Alphaproteobacteria bacterium | reverse complement strand
CCATGATCGACGTGCACAACAAGATCGTTCGTGCTGAGCGCCGCCGCCTCGGCGATGAAGTTCGCCGCCCGCTTCTGCCGGGTGTGCCGGCGCACAAGCCGGTCGCCCAAAATGTCCTGCTCGGCAATGACAGCGAGCTTTTGCGTCTCGAACCCGTTCTCCAAACCCAGAACGACGAGGCCCACCGCCTTCGGATTCAGATCGATCAACTCGCCCCAGGTGTCCAACAAGCGGATGGCGGCAATGCCGTGGTCGGCAAGAACGCCACCCATCCGGTCCGCCGAACCCGCCGTCCAGCACGCGATCACAACGCGCTTCTTCTTCGCCTGCAACTCGGCGACCGCCGTTGCAACGCTGTCGAACACGTTCTGCGACGCCGCGCGCTCCGGCGCGAAATTGCGCCCGCGCACCGCACCCGCATCGAGCTGACCCGACATCTCAACCGGCTTGAACGGCGAAAACTGCTTGGCGGCGTGGGTGTCGAGCGCAGCACCCCACTCGGCATCGGTGAGATAAAGCGTCTCCGCATCCAGCGGCTTGTACGGCGGCGCCATGCCCTTCATGGCCGCCTTCGCTTCTTGCCGCGCCAGCACCCGCGCCTCGTGGTAGTCGGCAATCAAGGTCAATCGTGCCGCATGCGACTCCTCAACCTGATGGTCCAGCGTCACCGGCGCACTGCCGGTGTAGTCGAAGATGGTTTCCAGCCGCTCATGAAACAGCGGCAGCCAATGCTCCATCCCAGCATGCTTCCGGCCCGCGCTCACCGCTTCATAAAGCGGATCGTCGCCGAGCACCGCGCCGAACGCCGCGATATAACCGGAGCGAAAACGCTGGATCGAACTCTTATCGAGCGGCACTTCACTAGCCGGCCTCAGCGTGACTTCCGCGACCTCGCCAACCGACGTTTGGTTCTCGGCCTCGAAGCGGCGGATCGTCTCGACCGAGTCCCCGAAAAAGTCGAGCCGGTAGGGCATCTCCTCGCCCGGCGGAAAGATATCGACGATACCGCCTCTCACCGCAAAGTCGCCGGGTTCCACCACCGAACTCGCACTCACAAACCCGTTCCGCCCCAAAAACGCGAGCAGCTCGGCGCGCTTGACCGTCCCACCCTTCGCGGCGCGGAAACTAGCGCTCTCAACGGCCGCGCGCGGCGGCACCCGCTGCAGCGCCGCACTCACCGTCGCGATCACCACCCGCGGCCCCTTCGCGCGGACCGTCAACGCGGCAAGCGTCGCCATCCGCTCTGCCGCAACCTCGGCCTTCGGCGACACGCGGTCGTAGGGCAAGCAGTCCCAGCCCGGAAACATCAACACAGGCACTTTGGGCGCGAAGAAGCCCAGCGCCTCGGCAAGCGCCGCCGCACGCGGTTCGTCGCGCGCAATGTGAAGGTGCAGACCCGCGGACTTCGTGACCGCCTCGGCGATCACAAGCGCGTCATAACCCTCGGGCGCGCCGGCTAAAATCGTAAATTTGGTCATAGAGTTTCGTGCGATAGCGCTCGGGCGGGTTGGTGCGATCGCACAACCAGTCGTAAAGGTCGTTGTCGGGGACGGTCAGCAACTGTTCGAACGCATCAAGCCCCGCCTCGTCAAGGTGGTTCAAGTGCGCGTCCGCAAACGGCCCGAAGATGAGGTCCAGCTCCTTCATCCCCCGGTGCCAAGCCCGGAAACTCAGCCTTTTTCGCCTGACGTCCATAGTCCGGGTATCTAGGCCGAAAGCTAACCTTGTGGCCAGCCTCGCCTTGCACTGTTTCAGGTCCAACCCACATAAAGCGATCCAGAAGATTCGTTGGGCCGCTTGGCATGAATATGAACGCCCCGATCCCGCTGTCCCGTATGAGGCCTGACGGCGCCATCGCGCGCACGATGCAGACGATGACGCTGCGCGACGGACGGCGCCTCGGCTACGCACAGTTCGGGTCCAAGAACGCGATCCCCGTCTTCTACTTCCATGGATGGCCCGGCTCGCGCCTTGAAGCTGGCTTCTTCGAAGTGCCGGGCGCGCAAATGATCGGCGTCGATCGGCCGGGCTATGGGCTGTCCGACCCGCAGCCCAACCGCAAACTCGCCGACTGGCCGCGCGACATCGAGCAACTTGCCGACCACCTACGGCTCGACAAGTTCGCCGTCATCGGCATGTCCGGCGGCGGACCTTATGCAGCGGCCTGCGCGTACTTCCTGAAAGACCGTGTCACGAAGGTCGCGATTATCGCCGGCCTCGGGCCGCCCGAAGCGCCCGGCATGAGTAAGAATCGCGTTGGCCTTTTGCTCGACGTTGGCAACAGGCCGCTGACGTCAGCTGTCCTCGGTACGCTGATGCGCACGCTGATCCGCAACCCAAGGGCCGAGCGGCATTTCCATCGCATCCGCGCACGCGTGCCGGCCGGCTCGCGCGACGCAATGGCAATGACGCCGGACTTCTTGCAAATGCTGCTGACCAGCTTTCGCGAAGGCCTGCGCGCATCGGCGAAGGGGCCAACATCGGACGCACGTATCTACGGCGAGCCTTGGCCGTTTACGCTCTCCGACATCAAAGTCCCGGTTTCGATCTGGCACGGCACCCACGACATCCAGGTCCCCGTCTCCATCGGCCGTCACTACGCCCGGTTCATCCCAAACGCCCGCTCGATGTTTCCGGACGGCGAAGGCCACGTTTCGATCATTACGAACTACATCGAAGCAATCATCGGCGACTTGCGCGCGCCTTAGGGCCGTCTTTGCGACGGGCGCCGCGCCGTCCTAACCTCCGCCGGACATGCGCCCGCAGATTCTCTTCCCCCTCTTTGCCGACGTTGCGACGCTGCAAGGCATCGGCCCGCGCTTTGCGAAGTTGATCGGCAAGCTCGCGGGCCCGCGGCTCGTCGATCTCATCTGGCACAAGCCGGTTTCGATCAACGACTGGCGCGCGCAGTCGACGATCCGCGATGCACCGCCGAACACGATCGTGACGCTCAAACTCACGATCGTCGAACACAAACCCGGCCGCTTGCAGAGCCATCCCTACAAGATCCGTGCAAGCGATGAGACTGGCTTCATCGACCTCGTCTTCTTTCGCAGTCACAAGGACTACCTGAAGAACACGGCACCGACCGGCGAGGTGCGGTACGTCAGCGGCAAGGTTGAGCAGTTTGACAACCGCCCACAGATCACTCACCCCGACCGCATCCTCGACGAGAAGGCATTCGCGGCCGCGCCCGCGATCGAACCCGTCTACGGCGGCACCGAAGGCTTACCTCCCCGCACACTCACGCGCACAGTCACCCAAGCCGTCGACAAAGCCGTCGCCTTGCCAGAGTGGCAGGACGCAGCATGGTTGAAGAAGCAGGCCTGGCCCGATTGGCTGACCGCGCTCAAGCGCTTGCATGCACCGCAAAGTCTCGCCGACGTCGACCCGACAACCCCGGAGCGCCGCCGCCTCGCATTCGATGAACTGCTGGCGAGTCAACTCGCTTTGGCCCTCGCCCGCGCCCGGATGCGCAAGACGAAAGGCCGTTCGCTGAAAGGCAACGGCCGCCTGCGCGCGACGGCTTTGAAGGCGCTGAAATTCACGCTCACCAAGTCGCAGGAGAAGTCGCTCGCCGAAATCTTCGCCGACATGGCCGCCCCCGAACGCATGTTGCGCCTGCTGCAGGGCGACGTTGGCGCCGGCAAAACGCTCGTCGCGTTCTTCGCGATGCTGAACGCAATCGAATGCGGCACGCAAGCAGCCTTGATGGCACCGACCGAGGTGCTCGCCCGTCAACACTTCGCGGTGCTGAAGCCGCTGGGCGATGCCGCCGGCGTTTCCGTTGCGCTCCTCACCGGCCGCGAGCGGGGCCGCGAGCGCGAAGACACGCTACAACGCCTCGCATCCGGTGATCTCAAAATCCTGATCGGCACGCACGCGCTGATCTCGGAAACAGTCGTCTTCAACGATCTGGCCCTCGCCGTCGTCGACGAACAGCACCGCTTCGGCGTGCACCAACGCTTGGCTCTCTCCGGCAAGGGCAACACACCCGTCGATATCCTGGTGATGACGGCAACGCCGATCCCGCGGACCTTGGCGCTGACCGCTTACGGCGACATGGACATGTCGCGCATCACCGAAAAACCCGCAGGCCGCAAACCAATCGCAACCCGCGCAATCCCTCTGGCCCGTCTCGACGAGGTGGTCGAGGCGATCGTGCGATTTTGCTCACGCTGTCGCGGGCGTGGCGCGATAGCGAAATGGCGATCTGGATGAG
>JANLXP010000077.1:0-1818 GCA_031365165.1 Alphaproteobacteria bacterium | reverse complement strand
GTTTCAAATCGCGGGCCAGCTCGAAGGCCTCTATCGCCACGCCTCAACCCACGCGGCCGGCGTCGTCATCGGCGACCGCCCACTCGACGAGTTGGTCCCGCTCTATCGCGACCCAAGCTCCGACATGCCGGTCACGCAGTTCGACTATGAGCAGGATGAGAAAGCGGGTCTGGTCAAATTCGACTTCTTAGGTCTCAAAACACTGACGGTCATCGCCGAGACCGAAAAGATGATCCTCGAACGTCACGGCATCAAAGTGAAAGCCGAAGACGTCGGGTTCGACGATAAGAAAGCATACGAAGCGTTGGGCAAGGGTGCTTCAACGGGCATCTTCCAGCTCGAATCGACGGGCATGCGCGACCTCTTGCGCAAGATGAAGCCCGACCGCGTTGAAGACTTGATCGCTCTCGTGGCGCTCTACCGCCCGGGTCCGATGGACCAGATTCCGGTCTACATCGCGTGCAAACACGGTCGCGAGAAACCGTTCTACCTGCACCCCGCGTTGGAGCCCATCCTGTCGGACACGCACGGCGTGATGACGTACCAAGAAGACGTGATGCTGATCGCGCGTGAGCTTGCCGGTTATTCGCTGGGCCAAGCCGACGAGTTGCGCCGCGCGATGGGCAAAAAGATCAAAGAGCAGATGGCGGCCCACCGTGTCAGGTTCATCGAAGGCGCAGCCAAGCAGAAGAACATCCCGGCCGACATCGCCGAACAGATCTTCCTCCAAGCGGAGAAATTCGCAGGCTACGGCTTCAACAAGGCTCACGCCGCCGCTTTCGCGCAGGTTGCCTATCAAACTGCGTGGTTGAAGGCGATCTATCCGGTCGAGTTCTTTTGCGCCTCGATGACGCTCGATATCGGTTCACCGGAACGCCTCTCGATCTTCCGTCAGGAAGCGGAGCGTATGGGCATCACCGTGGTACCGCCCGACATCAACGCTTCGGCCGCGCTATTCACGGCAAGCAAACGCGCCGACGGCAGCGACGTCGTGCACTACGCTCTCGCGGCAATCCGCAACGTCGGCCGCGCGGCAATGGACCATGTGATCGACGTCAGGAACGCGGGCGGCAGCTTCACCAGCCTGTTCGACTTCGCACGCCGCGTAGACGCGAAGTACGTCAACAAACGTATCCTCGAAAACCTCGTCGCAGCAGGTGCGTTCGACAGTCTGAACTCGAACCGTGCGCAGGTGCACGGCTCGATCGACATGATGCTGGGCGAAGCGTCGATCACCAGCCGCGAGCGCGAAAGCTCGCAAGTGAATCTGTTCGGCGAAGTGGAAACGACGCGCGACCGCGCCTTGCCGCAGGTCAACCAATGGACGATGCCCGACCGGCTGTCCCGCGAGTTCGGCGCGATCGGCTTCTACATGTCCGCGCATCCGCTCGACGAGTTCGCGCAAACGCTCGCGCGTCTGCGCGTCGTGCCCTATGCGGAACTGGCTGCCGACAAGCGCCACGAGGATCGCGCCGTCACGCTGGCCGGCAGCGTCATTCGCCGCCAAGAACGCCGCACGCGGGACGACAAACGTATGGCTCACATTGGCTTCTCCGACGCGTCGGGCATGTTCGAAGCCGTCGCTTTCGCGGAAACCCTGGCACAAGGCGGCCAGCACCTTGAGCCCGGCAAGTCTGTCATCCTCGACGTTGCCACGCGTTGGGACGGCGACGACCTGAAGCTCCAGATCCTGCACGTGCAGGGCTTGAACGAAGCAGCGGCTCAAACCGGCGCAGGCCTGCGCATCTTCATCGATGACCCAAAGCCGCTCGCAAGCATCCAGGAGCGCCTCAAGAACCAACAAGGCAAAGGCCTCGT
>JANLXP010000070.1:0-2257 GCA_031365165.1 Alphaproteobacteria bacterium | reverse complement strand
ATCATCGGCATCCTCACCCACTCGAACGTCGAGATGCGTTGCGGCGTGTTGAGCTGGGTCTTCAACACGCCCGAATTGCATCGCTGGCATCATTCCAAGGTTCTGGCCGAGGGCAACCGTAACTACGGCGAGAATCTGATGCTGTTCGATCAGCTGTTTGGGACGTACTTCAACGCCGCGCGCCGTCCGCCGGTGGATATCGGCATCCATCAACCGATGCCGGCGACGTTCTGGGGTCAGCTTGCGATTCCATTTACACGCGCACCGCTCTGACCCAGCCAAACGGGCAGGGGAAAAATTGCCAGGTTAACGCACGCTCAAGTCGCAATTAGCTTCTGGTACGTCTCTTAACTGACGCCTGAAAGTTGCGTTGTTGAATCACGCTTCGACCGCCAGTCTGTAGTGCTTCACGTCGGAGCGATGCATGGTTTGCACGCTATGACGAAACGCCCCCACTTCAATCCAGACCCCGACATCACTCGCTCCGCCTGGCGCCTCATCGAAGGTCACGGCGAGAAGGCGCTACGCGAAGCGACGCGTAATCAAAATGCGATGATCCGCAAAGGCGACCCCGCCGGCATCAGCCTGTGGTGGTCGATCGGCGAGGCGATCAAGGAACTCCGCCGCACCAAACGCGCCCCGCACGAACCGCTGAACTGAGCCCTTTCGGGGCCACAATGAAGATTCGTTTGCGTGCGCCCGCTGAGCGCGTGTAGCCTTATTCCCATGTACGGTTCAGGCCTCCAGCCATTGCGGAGGGCTCTGCGCGCCAGCCGCGCCAGGGCGGCAGTCTGGTTTGTACTTGCCGCATTCGTGCTGCAGTTCACCGCAACCCGCGCGCACTTCCACTTCGCCGCCGCCTCTGCCCACGAAGGCACAGTCGTCGTCTCGGCTGATTTGGGAACGCCCGGCAAAGCGCCGCTGCACGATCAAGCGAACTGCCCGATCTTCCACGCAGCCGGCGTCTGCGGCGCAGCGCTCGCAGGAACAGCCGCCACACCGATCATTCCAAACACCGGCGCAACGCGTGCCGTGTTCACGCCAGCCGTTCCTCGAGCGGAACGCATAGCGGCCAATTGGCGAAGCCGCGCACCCCCAAGCCTCTAACGATCGACGTAGCCGTCTAGCGATAGGCACGCGCGCGAGCGCGGGCCGCATCGCATCCATTCGATCAATTGGAGTTTTTCTCATGACCACAAAGGCAATTGCGCTGGGCGCGTTGGCGCTGGGCTTGTGCACGGCGATACCCGTCCACGCCGCAGACGACGACCTCACCCAAATCCGCCGCGAGATGAAGTCGCTGCGCACCGACTACGAAGTGAAAATCCGCGAACTGGAACAGCGCCTGAAAAAAGCCGAGTCGCGCGCCGACAAAGCTGAAGCTCAGGCCGTAAACGTGCCGGCGCCCGCACCAGAACCACCACCGCCGCCGCCAACCCCACAGCCGGTCGCGGCCCAAAACGCGTTCAACCCGTCGATCTCGGTGATCTTGAACGGCTCGTTCAACCACGCCGAAAACGACCCGGGCCTCGCGCGCATTCCGGGCTTCGTTCTCGACGACGAAGCCGGCCTCCCGGACCGTGGCTTCTCGCTCGATGAGTCGGAAGTCACGCTGACCGCGAACGTCGACCACGTCTTCCTCGCAAACCTGACTGTCGCCTTCGAAAACGACGACCACGTCGCGGTTGAAGAAGCGTTCGTGCAAACGACAAGCCTGCCTTGGGGCTTGACCGCAAAGGCCGGCCGCTTCTTCTCCGGCATCGGTTATCTAAACGAGCGCCACGCGCACAGCTGGGACTTCGTCGATCAGCCGCTGCCGTACCGCGCGTTCTTGGGCGGCCAGTACGGCGACGACGGCGTCGAGTTGCGCTGGATCGCGCCGACCGACTTCTATTTGGAGTTCGGCGCAGAATGGTATCGCGGCGACGCGTTCCCGGCCGGCAACGCGGACGACAACCGCACCGGCACGCTGGCCGCATTCGCCAAGACCGGCGGCGACTTCGACGACGAGAGCAGCTGGCTCGCCGGCGTCTCGTACCTCAAAGCGAAAGCCGACAACCGCGACATCGACGGCGACATCTTCAGTGGCGACAGCCACGTCGCGATCGCGGACTTCGTCTACAAATGGGCGCCGAACGGAAATCCGGTCGTCAACAATCTGATCGTCAACGCGGAATATTTCTTCAACCGCGAAGACGGCACGTTCAACGGCACGCCTATCGATCTCGACCGCCGGGGTTGGTACGCGCAAGGCGTC
>JANLXP010000007.1:0-7538 GCA_031365165.1 Alphaproteobacteria bacterium | reverse complement strand
GCGCAGTTCGCCGTTGCGGGTGGAGACGGTGAACAGGCGGCCGCGGCGCAAGATGACGAGCATGTCGCCCTTGACCTTCACGATGCCGCCTTCGTCGACGCCGGCTTCTTGTGTGTTCGTGATCTTGTCGTCGCCGGCCTGTTTCGAAGCGACCGCGCCGTCCATGGCGGTGGCTTCGGCGGGCGCGGGTGCGGGGAGAGCGAGCGGGCTACCGTCTTTTGCGCGGCGTTGTTGTTGGCGTTTGGCGCGTTCGGCGAGGTAGCGGCGGAACGCTTCCTCGGACTTGAACGGCAGCATCTTGGCGTGCGGGCTGTTGCGCCAACTGGTCCAGGTGCTTTCGGCGGCGGCGTTCCACGCGAAGGCGCATGTGAGTGCGAGTGCGATCGCGAGGTATCGGCCAATGGCGAACATGTGGGCTCTCTCCTTCCCAAGATTGCGGACGTCCACGCTCGACGGGGATTTCGCCGAATTTGTGTCGGGTTCTGGGCGAAGGCGCGTTCGCCGCATGCGGCAAAACTGTCCGTGTGATGGGCGTCATGGTTACGGATTTGGCCCGCACGCATCGGTTGCATCACATCGGCGGGGCGAACGTTAGACTCTGTTCAAATGATTCGTCCGGCGGGACGAGCACGGGGGTGCATACATGTCTTTCGTTTGGAAATGGTCGTGGGAGATCGTGCTGGCGCTCACCGTGCTCAGCGTTGGGATCGCCACGTATTCGTTCGCGCAGAACCGGCAACTTGCGTACGCACCGTGCCTTGCCAAGGTGATGATGGCGCTGCGCGCGGATCCGGCGGCGGTCAGGCTTCAGAAGATTGCAGCTGTGGCACTGCCCGAAGCCAAGGACTGTGCGGTGTCAGAAGACGTCGCGCGCGAGGCGAACCAGGCGATCACCGACATGCTGGTCGGCGACAAGACGTTGTTCACGCGGTTGCCGAAGCTGCTCGCGGACGCTGGCATGGAGTGCGAGAACAACAAGAGCGCGGTCGTTTGCGATTGCAAATCGAGCGGGCCGTTTGCGGTCGCCAATCCGTGCGAAACCTGCGGAACGCTGATCGACGTGCCCTTGCCGTTGAAGCGGGCACTCGATGTCGCCGTCACGCGTCAGCCCGCGGTGCACAAGGGCACGTACAATAAGCCGGTGACCTACATCGTGCGCGTCGCCTATAGCACCACGTTCTTCGAGCGCGGGGCGCCGGATCTACCGCCGGAAGCGGACGAAGGCATGCCAACCGCGAACGAGTTGATCAACACCGCGTTTCAGTGAAGCAGTTCTTCGCTCATCAGGGCGTTTGCTTGGGCGGCTAGGTTGCGCAGCATTGGGATGTCGACGCGGTTCACGGTGATGAACACGCCTTTGCGTTCGGTGGGCGCCAGGATCACGTAGTTCATGAAGCCTCCGCCGCCGCCGGTTTTCTGTAGCACCGGTGTGGGGCCTAGATGCATGCGTAGCCAACCCATCGCGATCGCGTCCATGGGGCCTGCCATGTCGAGGTTGATGACGCGTGTGAGTGCGCTGCGTTTCACGATCGCGTCTTGTGCTGCGGCGCGCGGGCTGCCGGGTGCTGCGTTCAGCTCGGCCCGCATCCAGCGCGCCATATCGTCCGCGGTCGAGTAGAGGCCACCCATGGCGTCGATCGCGTAGGTCGGTGCGCAGGGGTGCGGCGTCGGGAGCAGACGCGCGCATTGCGACGGCGTCGGGTTCAGCGTCGTGTCGGCGAGTGCGAGCGGCGTGGTGACAACGCGCTTCAGCAGCGCTTCGTAGCTTTCGTCGGCGGCCATGCTCAGCGCGTCGCCTAAGAACATGTAGGCGGCATTGGAGTACTGCGCGACGTGTCCGCGCGGGTACGGCAACTTTTGGCGCGCTAGCCATGTCCAGCGGCCGGCCTTGCTGATGCCCGGCGGCAGATCGCGCGGCAGCCCACTCACGTGCGCGGCGAGATCGCGCAGCGTGATCGTCTGGGTGAATGGCGTCCCGCGCCAGGTGGGTGGCGCGTAGAATTTCAGTTGATCGTCGAGCTTCACGCGGCCTTCGGCGATCAGGGTTGCGAGCACCTCGCCGGTCATTGCCTTGGTCAGCGAATTGATGCGCAACAGGCTTTGGCCGTTCGCGTTGGCGCCGGTGATGTAGGTGTGCTCGCCGTCGATGACCGCGGCCACCATCGCTTGCGCTTTCGACGCGGCGTGGATGGCACCAAAGCGGGCGGCAAGGCGGGCCGGCATGGGCTCGGCCGCCAGCGCGCTTGAGAATACGAGCAGAAGAGTGGCGCAAAGCCAGGTTTGCATGGGCGATTTGAGCCGTTCGAATAAGGCGCTAATGTGACCCCCATGGATATCAGATTTGTGTTTGCGCTCGCACTGCTCATGGCTGCGAGCGCCCCGGTGTGGGCGGCCGATGCGCCGCTCGTTTATTTGCGCGATGTCGACGCAACGATCGTGCAGGACATGCGGTACGCGACGCGGGATAATTTCACTGGCACGCGTGTGCCCGGATACCTCGCCGCGGAGTGCATGTTGCTGAAGCCGGTCGCGGATGCGTTGAAGAAGGCGCAGACCGATCTCATGGCGCGCGGGCTTTCACTCAAAGTGTACGACTGTTACCGGCCGCAGAAGGCGGTCGATGCGTTTGTCGCGTGGGCGAAGTCGACGGCGCCCGGCGTGTCGCGGTTTTTTCCGCGCACGCCGAAGTCTGAGCTCTTGAAGAAGGGCTACATCGAACCGGTTTCGAACCATTCGCGTGGGATTGCGGTAGACGTGACGTTGGTGGTCGCGGGCGGTTCGCCGGCGAAGGCGTTCGATCCGCTGACCACCTATGGCGGGTGCATCAGCCCGGCCGCGATGCGTGCGCCGGACAACAGCCTGGATATGGGGACGGGGTTCGACTGCTTCGACGACCTCAGCGCCACGCAGAGCGGCGGGATCACGCCGCCGCAACGCAAGCTGCGCGGCGCGCTCTATGAGATCTTGGTGAAGCACGGTTTTCGGAACTATGCGGGCGAGTGGTGGCACTTCGCGCTGATCGGTGCGGAGAAGGCGCCGGTGCTGAACACCGACATCGTGGCGTATCCCGTGAAGAAGCCATGAGCTTGGAGCTTTCGCGGCGTTCGGTTTTGGCGACGGGGCTGGGCTTAGCCGTTGCGCCGTCTGCGCTCGCTTTGCCGCCCGTCGACATTGTTGTCAGGCCGTCGCGGATTGCGCGCGTGGGCTCGCAAAGCTTTCGTTGCGCGGTCGGGCGCTCCGGGATCGTGCGCGATAAGCATGAAGGGGATGGCGGTACGCCGGTTGGGGTTTGGCCGCTGCGCGAAGTGTTCTATCGGCCCGATCGTTTGGCGATGCCGGTGACGCGGCTTCCCGTGCGCGCGCTGACGCCGGATGACGGTTGGTGCGATGCGCCGGCCGATGCGCGCTACAACAAGCCGGTGCGCCTCCCCTATCCGGCAAGCGCCGAGCAGCTTTGGCGCGCCGATCACATGTACGATCTGATCGTTGTCGTGGGTTACAACGACGCGCCGGTGCTGCCCGGAAAAGGTAGCGCGATTTTCCTGCACGTCGCGCGGTCGGGCTACACCGGCACGGCCGGGTGCGTCGCGTTTGCGCGCAACCACTTGCTCGCGATCTTGGGCGCCGTCGACAAGCGCTCGCGGCTGATCGTGCAGGCCTAGCGGTTCATTCGTCCAAGAATTTCCATGTGTCCGCGCCGTCGAAGGGGCGGATGCGGGCTTTGGCGAGCACGGCTGGATCGGCCAGACGCATGTTCACGCCCATGCGGTCGTAGGCCGGGTCCACCGCCGACCAGTGGGTGTGACAGCCGCAAGTCTTGCAGCGATGGTGGACGATGGCTTTGTCGCCCCAGATGTAGGTGTCGGTCTGCGGCGGCGACGGCGTGAAGCGGACTTGGCGCGGCGAATAATACGCCATCAGCGTGCCTGTCCGGCGGCAGATCGAGCAGTTGCAGCTCGTCACCTCGACAGGCGCCTCTGGGACTTCGATGCGGACTGCGCCGCAGTGGCAGCTCAGTTCGGTCATGCGCCGTCTTTATGACGTCTTCTTCTGTGACGCAATCCAGGCATCGACGCGGTGCTCCAAGATCGTGAGCGGCATTGCGCCGCCGCCCAAAACCGCTTGGTGGAACGCCTTCAGATCGAACTTTGCGCCGAGCTCCTTCTTGGCACGCTCGCGGAGTTCCATGATTTTCAGCATGCCGATTTTGTATGCGCAGGCTTGGCCGGGCATGACGATGTAGCGCTCGATCTCCGAGGTTACTTCGGTGACCGACATGCCGGTCTTTTCGTGCATGTAGTCGATCGCCTGCTGGCGCGTCCAACGCTTGGCGTGGATGCCGGTGTCGACGACAAGGCGCACCGCGCGGAACATTTCGGCCTGCAGGCGGCCGAGATCGCCGTACGGGTCCTTGTCGTAGAGGCCCATGTCTTTGGCGAGATGCTCGGCGTAGAGCGCCCAGCCTTCGCTGAAGGCCGTGAACGGCAGCACGCGGCGCACGAAGGGGACACCTTCGATCTTCTGCGACGTCGAGATCTGCAAATGGTGACCGGGAATGCCTTCGTGATAGGCGAGCGTCGGCATTTGCCACGACGCCGTCTCGGCCGGGTCACGGACATTCGCGAAGAACGTACCGGGCCGGTCGCCGTCGAACGACGGCGCGTTGTAGTAGGCGCCCGCCGATGTCGCTTCGGCGTATGTGGGCACGCGTTCGACCGTCAGCTTTTGCGGCGGGATGTTCGAGAATGCTTCCGGCAGGTGCTTTTGCATCGTCTCGAGCAGTGTGCGGTAGCCGGCGAGGATTTTCTCGCGGCCCTCGTCGTTGGGCGGGAACGTGAAGCGCGGGTCGTGCGACAGGCGGTCCATACGCTCGACCAGCGTGCCCTTCGTTTCGCCGACGCTTTTCAGGACGGCCTCCATCTCGCCTTCGAGACGGGCGACTTCGGAAAGGCCCAGCACGTGGACTTCGTCGGGCGTCATGTCCGTCGTCGTGAACTGATGGATCATGTCGGCGTAGTAGGCGGCGCCGTCGGGCAGCTTCCAGACGCCGTCGTCTTCGGTCGCTTCCGGTTTCAAGCGTTCGAACGTGGATTTGATGCGCCCGTAGGCCGGATAGACGACGTCTTTCACGGCGGCGATGGCGGAGGCTTCCAACTCTTTCTTCAGGTTGGCGTCGACGTCCGTCAGTTTCGCGAGCTTCTCGCGGTAGGTCGTGATGAGCGGATTGTCCGCGGGCGCCGGCGTCGTGAACGTCACGGCGCTTGCAATGATTTCGTCGACCACGAAGCGCGGCGGCAGGACCTTGAGTTTGGCTTGGCGTTCGATCTCGCTCAACACTTGGTCGAAATGCGTGCCGAAGGCGTTCAAGCGGGCGACGTAGTTGCGCGCCGTCTTCTCGTTCTTGATTTGGTGCGCGAACTGCATGAAGCGGGGAAGCCCCAGCTGCTCGCCGAACATCTGGTTCATCGGATAGAGGCCGCCGGACGTCTGCCACGGATAGCGCTGGTTCCGCAGGTTCGTCTCTTGCCACCACAGCATGATGTCGTAGGTCGTCTGCTGCTCCGGCGTCAGCGTTGCGCGGTCGTAGGACTTCATCTCTTCGAGGTTGCGCTTGGTGACGGCGTAGAGCCGGTCGCGCTCGGCCAGCGTGAATTCGTCGAGTTTGTCCGAGTGAAAGTCGAGCATCGTGCCGTCGATGAGGCCGAGCTGTGTGAGGATCTCCGGACGGGTCATCAGCGTGTAGACGCCCTGCCGGTCGATCAGATGATCGAAGTTGAACGGCAAGCCCCAGAGCAGCTGGTAAAGCCAGAAGCCGCCGCCGGCCATGCCGATAAGCACGCCGTAGCCGACGATGCGCAGGATCGTTCTCATTTGCCTGGTCCCCCGAAGTGCCCTCGTCCGCACGTTAGCACGGGCCTTAGGCTCGGCCAACGTTCCGTATACCACTTGCAGTAAACCTTGTTCCAATTTTTGGAAATTGTGGTATGCACGATCCATGATCGTGATCGGCACAGCGATTGTGGAGGCGTATTTCGGGGGGCGGGCCGGTTACAAGGGATTGAAGCCCGCCCGGTCGCAGTACGACGTTTGGCTGGCAATCGCCGAGGCGGCGCAATGGCGCAATCCGGAAGACGTGAAGGTGTCGCATCCGAGGGCAAGCATCCTCAAGGGCGGACGGGTGGTGTTCAACATCAAGGGCAACGACTTCCGGCTGATCGCGGCTGTTCAATATCAGGCAGGCGTTGTCTCGATCCGGTTCTTCGGGACGCACGCCGAGTACGACGAAATCGATGCGGAGACAGTGTGAGATGGATGCAACTTTGATTGTTATCGACAGCGATGGGGAGTTGGCGCGAGCGCGAGCGCTCGTCGAGCGGCTTATGGCGTCGGATAAGGCCGGCGACATCGCACGTCTGCAAGCACAGGCACGGTTGATCGCGGCGTACGAAGAGACAAAGTGGCCGCGGCGGCGTCCGAGCCCCGCTGACGTTGTTCTCTACCTAATGGACCAGCACGGGCTTACGCGCGCCGATCTTGTTCCGCTGCTCGGCACGCCAAGCCGCGTGAGCGAAGTGCTGCAAGGCAAGAAGGGCTTGAGCATGGCGATGATTCAGAGATTGCGCGCGCGGTTTCGCGTACCGGCCGAGTTGCTGCTACCGCCACCGAAAGCGCCGGGGCGGCGCGGGGCGAAGCGGGCGGCATGATGTGCTTGGTAACCACGCGGCGCCTTTGGCTCGAACTTGAGCGACTAACCTGCTAACGTCGTACTATGATTGCGGTCAATCCGAAGCTGATCGGTCTTGCCTTTGCGGGGCTCTTCGCTTGCGCGCTATCTCTACAACTTGCGCTGACGATTGTTGTCGCCATAGTGGGGCCTCGCCCATGGGACAAAACCTATGCGCAGCACGCGCGCGACATGCTTGACGGCAACGCACTTGAGAAAACCAGCAGAAACATCGTCATGTCGGATCTACGCGAAATGCCGTTCAAACGCACCGGAAGGGAACTCAAGGAGCGCATTGCCGCGCTTTGGGTTCGCTGCATTCGTCGTGATGTAACTGGTTGGCTCAATAGCGACAACCGCGAACTCTCCGTACGCGTCGGCCACGACGAGGCGTCGGCTCTGCGACTTCGTTTCATCTCAAGCTGCGAAGCGAAGTTGGGCTTCCAACAGGAGCCTCCCTGCAGGCACTGGAATTGTGGAACACACTTCTAGATATCGTATCGGACGCGCTCACCGAACGTTTCGTTTCGGCTTTCCTCCCCAAATGTCGCAGAAACGCACGGGTTTTCGGGGTTGACGCGAATAGGCGGTGGGCCGCATGGTCCGCGCGCTTTTCCGGCCTGAAGTGCGCTCAAGGTCACGGACCCCGTTCAATGCCTGGGCGGGCGTGCGCTGTGCGGCTTGGCCCCCGGACACGGACACCCATGGCGAGCACCCCCACCTCTTCCGTTTCCCACCGCGACATGGCGAACGCCATCCGAGCGCTAGCGATCGATGCGGTGGAGGCCGCGAAGTCCGGACATCCCGGTATGCC